>JANXBZ010000001.1 GCA_025060475.1 Dictyoglomus sp.
AAATAGAAAGGTATGCAGAAGAAGTAAGAAGAGTTTTAAATCCTGTCTGGATTGAAGAGTTTGGTGGAAAAGCACCTGTAGAAGACAAAGAGATGAGAGTTTAAGATGAGTATTACTGAGAGAAGAAGGCAATTCCTCGAAGTTCTAAAAGAATTATATAAGACTAAAAAAAGACCTATTCATTACTATGAAGTTGCAAGGGAAGTTAAAGTAAGTCCTGCTACTGCATATGACATATTACAACTTCTTCTTAAAGAGGGATATATAAAGTCAGAATACGAGAAAAATATGAAAAAAAGAGGAAGAAAAAAAATTTATTACAAACCTATAGAAGAAAAAGAAGAGAACATTATTGAATTGAATAATATCGATAAAACAAGTCCTCTTTTTTTGTGTATTTCTTTTCTCCTTTTTCTTCTAAAAAAAATACAATGGCACGAAGAATTAAAAAATTATATTCTCTTTATTCTTGGAAATCTAAAAATAAATATGGAAATAATTCTATTAGTTATTCCCTTATTAATCTTAGGGTATGTTAGTAAGAATATCTATCAAGGTGTAAATAAAGAAAAGATAAAAACAACTTTAGAAGAATATTGGAAAGCTCTTTTAAATTTAGCAGAAGAAGATAAAAAAACTTTGTATAATCTAATTATTTCAACAATTAAAAATATTAGTTAACATCTTGGAACTCGAATAAGACCAGAAGCTCCTATTACCTCGATTCCTTGATTTTCTAATTTATCAAGAAGAATATTCATACCTAGGGAATCTGAAGCAATATGGCCTGCAATTACAACATTTATATGATGTTTTTCAGCTTCCTTTCTATGTTCCTCACTCATATGCATACCCACAATAGTTCCAATTCCAGCTTGTGCCATTTTTTCAATAAGCTCTACTGCCCCTTCGGTGCCTCCTGTCATATCCACAAAAACTTTTCCCGCTCTATTTTTAATATTTCCAACAATTATCTTCGGAGGAATATTTCTTTTAATAGCCTCCTTATATTCAGGAATCTCCTCTAATAATTCTATAATATCTCCCACAGTATAAGGAGCATTTTCATCAAACAATTTTTGTAAATATGTGGCTACACAGTTATCTGCAGGAGTATGACAACACATAAAGGGAATATCTAAAATTCTCGCAGCATCTACTGTTTTGTAATGATTTGCTGGAAGTACCCTTCTTTCTACCTCTCCAATTCTTGGTAATAAAAGTCCCTCTGCAACATTTATAGGAATTCCCCATTGATTTAAAAGATCTTCTTGAAGATGCATAACTTCATAGAAATTGGCGTACGCCTTACCCTGAGGATGATGAGAAATAACTAAATCAATCCTTTTTCCTTGTCTCTCCAATTCTTTCGCTAAAAGTAGTTCTGAGGTATCAATATCTATTCCTGCTAAAACCCTTTTTACTTTTCTTTCAGGGTCTCCATATAGTATTCTTGTATCTGAATAGGGATTATAAAGTTTTTCCAGATCAAATTTTTCTCTTTCTTTACTGCTTAATTTTTCAAACTCTTTTTTAGTTCTCTCTAATGTTTTTTGAACATTATCCCATCCTCTAGGATCATTCTTCATTCCAAGTTCTACAAAAAGTTCGTAAATTTCTCTAATATTCATTTCCTATTCTCCTTTTGATACTATTATAGGTTTATCATTTCTCTCGGGCTGAAATTTTTCGACAAAGTTTCTTAAATCTTGTAAAAAGAAATCCATTCCAACATTTTTATTATTTCTCTGATATTCTTCTATTATATATTTCTCCCATGAAAGAACTTTCACTATATCCTCTACACTAAAGAGAGGAAAACCAAAATCATCTAATTTTTTCAGAAAATCTTTTAAAACATCTTCAAGCAGATTTTTTAAAATTAACCCACGGGAAGATTTTGGATACAATGAAGGAAGAAGTAAATTTTTAAGTTTTACCTCATACTCTCTTCTCAGTAAATCTATTACTTCTTTATATTCATCATCAGTAAAGTTTTGATTATCTTTAAGAAATTTATATGTGGAAAGCCTAATACTATAAAGTAAAAACCAAAGTTTTTCTTCCCTCCATAAAGGAAATATTTCTGTAATTTTTTCACTGGAATAATCTTTAGCTTGCTTTAGGTATACACAATCTTTTAAACAATTGATCTCTCTGAATCTCTTTTCTCCACAACATTCAGAGCAGATCATTCTATTCACACTTTTACAGTATCTTCTTCCTTTTCTTTTATTACAGAGAATACACTTTTCCATATGGAAGATATTATACCATATTTTCCTCCTTAATATAATTTTAAATTGAAAAAAGAGTATTGTATCCATATAATCTTACTTATGAAAAGGAATTTCTTAGATAAAGAGATTGAAACATTAAGAGAAAATGTTATAAGAATGGGAAGCATTGTGGAAAAAATGCTACACCAAACCCTAGAAGCTCTTAAAAAAAGAAACTTGGATTTAGCTGTTGATGCTATAAAAAAAGATGATCTTGTAGACAATTATTACTGGAATATTGAAGGTAGCTGTATAAACCTTCTCGCTCTTTATCAACCTATTGCAAAAAATTTAAGAATAATAGCATCTACAATGAAAATTATCAAAGATTTAGAAAGAATTGGAGATTATTCCGTAGATATTGCAAAATTTTCTTCAAATCTTCTTAAAAATTTTTTTGAATTACCATGGAAAGAAATATTCTTCCTAGGAGAACTTACAGAAAATATGATAAGAGAGGTCATAAAAGCATATTTTAAACCTGATTTGGGTTCCTTAGAAAATTTATCTTTAAAATATAAGGAGATAAACTCTAAATATCAAGAAATTTTATATAACATGATTCATGAAATTCAGAAAAATCCTAAGAATACTCAAGAAATAATTCAATTAATTATGATTTCAAGATATTTGGAAAGAATAGCGGATCATATAACTAACATGATTGAAATTATTTATTATATGGAAACAGGTGAGAAAAAAGAACTTCATGGAGAAATTTGAATTTATTCCCTTTGGACTTTCTATTGAAGATGTATATATATTAAGCACTAAACCTTATAATATTCAGCTTTCCCAAGAATTAGAGAAAAAAATTAAAGAGAGCAGAAAACTTTGGAAAGAAACCTTAAGAGAAAAACCCAGAAACCATGACAATTATGATAGTGTTAAATTCAAAAACTCTCTTACTCCTGAAGAAATAAGAGCAATTATGATATTACAAGCCTATTCTTTAGCTTTAGGTTATTCTGGAGTTCGCATAGAAGTTGTAGAAAAAATATTAGAGTTTCTAAGAAAAAATATTATTCCTTTGATTCCAGAGAACTTATCTTTGAAGAGGAATTTAAATCCTTTAATTTTTATTGTTTATGCTCTCAAAGGAAAGGGAGAAGTCTTATATAAAAATAAGAGAATGAAGACAGAAAAAGCATTAAAGGAATCTAATACGAAATACATAGATTTAGAAGAAAATGAAATTCTAGCGCTTACAAGTGGAACTCAATATATAGCTGGTATTTTAAGTATATATTTCATAAAAATAAAGAAACTAGGAAAACTATCAGAAATAGCTTTTGCTCTTTTTCTTGAAAATTTAAGAATAGAGGAAAAACTACTTAATTCCTTTATTTATGCATTAAAACCTCATCTTGGATTAATAAAATTTTATGAAAACCTTAGAAAACTTTTAAAGGAAAGTGAATTTATTTTCTCTTCTGATAATCCTAAATCTCAGAACCTTTATATTCTAAACAATCTTTCTCAGGTTTTTTTTATATTTCATCAAACTATAGATTTTATGAAAAATATATTAGAAACAGAAATTAATTCTATTTCTAATAGTCCTATAATTATTCCTAAGGAAAAGTTTATTCTTTATGAAAATCTTTATGTGGAAACTCTTAGTCATATTATTGATTATCTATCTATAGTTATTGCAAACCTAAGTTACTTGTTAGAAAAAATAATAGATATAATTAAATCTAAATTTGAGCTTGATTTTCCATCTCTTTATGCTATTTATCAAAATTTATCTAAAGAAAACAAAAAGTTATCTAAACCCTCTAATAAAAGAATATTCTGTTTAAATAAATATGATTTTATAAAACTTGAAATTAAGAATATTATTAAGCTAAAAAAAATAGTCAAAAATTGGGAAAAATTAATTACTATAAACTTCGTCTATGCAACTCATGGAATAGATTATTACAAACCTTTAAAATGCGGTAAGGGGACAGAAATAGCATATCAATTTATAAAATCCTTAATTTCTCCAATTAAAGACAATTTACATAAAATTAAGATATTAGAAGAAAATCTAGATAAACTTTTAAGAAAAGTAGAAGAAGAAATAGGAGAACTGTTTTAAATTATAGCTCTTAAAGCATTTTTTATTACTTCTACTCCTTGTTCCCAAGATAATAAGCCAGTATTTAAGATTAAGTGATACAATTCTGGATTATTCCAATCTACGTTATAAAATCTTTTTAGATATTCCTCCGCAGATTTATCCTTTTCTATGATCAATCTCAAAGATTCTTCTCTTGTAAGATTTCTTTCTTTCATAACATTCTTAACCCTATATTCTAAAGGAGCAATAATTCTTATATGTAATGTTTTTGGATTATCTTTTAAAAGAACTTGTGCTCCTCTACCTAATATAACTACATCTCCCCAATCTTTTAATTTTTTTATAACAGCTTGAACAAATCTTAAACCACTTTCTTCATCAAAAGTTTTAGTTATAATACTTGTAATTCCTGTAACATTATCTTTTTCTTTTACTGTAATCTCCCCTACAAACTCCCTTCTCCTAAATAATTGTTCAAAGAATCCCTTAACTTTGTAGTTATCCTCATTAAAATCAATAACCTCAGCCTCTGAAAGTCCAGAGGATATTGCAATTTCTGTCATTAGAAACTTGTCAAAATATCTATAATTTAAATCCCTTGCTAATTTCTCTGCAATCTTCTCACCATTACTTCCATATTGACGAGATATGGTAATAATAGCCATTTTTTTCCCTTATAACTTATAACCTATTTTTCGTAAGAACTCTTTTCTGTAAACAATGTCCTTTTCTTCTTCGACTCCTTTAGGTTTAACACCATCAATTACACCTATTATTCCTCTTCCATCTCCATCTTCTACTATTACTACTTTCAACGGATTTGCAGTTGCGGCAAAGATATTAACAACCTCTGAAACATGTTTTATCGCATTTAAAACATTAATTGGATAGAGATTTCTCAAGAAGATTAAAAAGGAGTGACCTGCTCCTATCCTTTGTAAATTCTTTACTGCTAACTCTTCTAACTCCAGGTCTGTACCTACATGTCTAATCAGAGCTGGACCTGAAGATTCACAAAAAGCTAATCCAAATTTTGCACCAGGTACAGAACTAACAATTGTTTCATAAATATCTTCTACAGTCTTAATAAAATGGGCTTGTCCCAAAATAAGATTAACTTCATTAGGTTTCTCTATCTCCACTATTTGAAATTCCATTAGATTTCCTCCTTTCTTAAGACTTAGCTTTTATTTCCTCCTCTTCTTTAATCTTCTCAAACTTTATTCTCTTTTCATTCTCATCGTATGTCACAAAAATTTTATCACCTTCAGAAATCTCTCCCTTTAGCATCGCTTCAGCAATTTTTGTTTCTAATTCATTTCTTATTTTTCTCTTAAGTTCTCTTGCACCAAATTCTGGTTGATATCCGATTTTTGCAAGATAGGAAATAAGAGATTCATCAAAGTTTAATTCTATTCCTTGTCCCTTAGCCACTTTTCTTACCCTCTCTAGTTGTAATTTTACAATTTCTTTAATTTGTTCTTGAGTTAAAGCATGGAATATTATTATTTCATCAATTCTATTTAAAAATTCAGGTCTAAAATATTTTCTTAATAGATTCATAAGCTTTTCTTTTAACTGTTCATAAGTTAACTTCTCCTTTTCAGGAGCAGTAAGGTTATATTGAATTATATCAGATCCTATATTACTTGTTGCTATGATTATCGTATTTGTAAAATCCACAGTTCTTCCCTTTCCATCAGTTAACCTTCCTTCATCAAAAACTTGAAGTAAAATATTATGAACATCAGGATGAGCTTTTTCAATTTCGTCTAATAAAATAACACTATATGGCCTTCTTCTTACCTTTTCTGTTAACTGTCCCCCCTCCTCATACCCCACATATCCTGGAGGAGCACCAATTAATCTTGAAACAGTATGTCTTTCCATATACTCACTCATATCAATTCTAATTATAGCATCCTCATCTCCAAAGATTGCCCAAGCAAGAGCTTTTGCTAATTCAGTTTTTCCAACTCCTGTGGGACCTAAAAATAAGAAAGTAGCAATAGGACGGTTTCCTTCTCTCAAACCTGCTCTTGATAGTCTTATAGCATTAGCAACTGCCTTTACTGCTTCTTCTTGTGCAACAACTCTTTCATGAAGTTTTTCTTCTAATTTCAACAATCTCTCTCTTTCGTCAGTAGATAATTCAGAAACTGGAATACCTGTTAGAGTAGAAATTATTTCTGCTATATGTTTTGCTTTAACTTCTGCAGATTCTGATGCTACCATTTTTTTCCAATTTTCCTCTGCATTTCTTAACTCCTCTTCTAACTTTTTAATCTGTTCCTCTAATTCCTTTGCCTTGTCAAACTGTTTTCTTGATGTAGCATACTCTTGTTCTCTCTTCAACTGTTTTAACTTTGATTCTATTTCATGAATTTCTGAAGGACGAGAAGTCAAGCTGATACGAACTTTAGCACATGCTTGATCAATAAGATCAATAGCTTTATCTGGAAGATATCTATTAGTAATATACCTGTCAGAGAGAACTGCAGCAGCAATTAAAGCCTCATCAGTAATTCTAACTTTATGATGAGCTTCAAATCTATCTCTTAACCCCCTCAATATATTAATAGTTTGTTCCACAGTGGGTTCTGAAATAAAAACAGGCTGAAATCTTCTTTCTAAAGCAGCATCTTTTTCTATATATTTTTGGTACTCATTTAAGGTTGTCGCTCCTATAAGATGAAGTTCTCCCCTTGCTAAAGCAGGTTTGAAAACATTAGCAAGATCCATTGAGCTTTCCCCTGCTGATCCTGCTCCTACAATAGTATGTATCTCGTCAATAAATATTATTAACCTATCTTGATTTGCAATAATCTCATCCAATATCTGTTTAACTCTTTCTTCGAACTCTCCTCTATATTTTGTTCCTGATATTAAAGAATTTATGTTTAATTCAACTAATCTTTTATTTCTTAAAACCTCAGGAACTTCTCCCTTAACAATTCTCTGAGCTAAACCTTCCACTATCGCTGTTTTTCCTACCCCAGGTTCTCCTATAAGAACTGGATTATTCTTTTTTCTTCTTGCTAGAATTTCTATTATTGTCTCAATTTCCTTTGCTCTTCCGATTACAGGATCTAATTTCCCTTGTCTTGCAAGTTCTGTTAAATCCCTAGAATATTTATCTAAATTTGGAGTCATCATAGAAGATCTTGCTTTTATTTCTTCTTTTCCTTCGCCCACTATATTTATTACTGCTCTTCTTATATCTTGAGGAGTTAGACCAAATTTTCTTAAAATATCATAGGCAAATCCATCTGGTTCTTCAGAAAGACCAATTAATAAATGTTCTGGACCAATATAGTTATGTCCCAAATCTCGAGAAGCCCAAAAAGATCTTTCTAGAGCGCTTTTTAAACGAGGAGAAACTTCCATCTCAATATTTTCTCCTTGAGGAGCTTTAAAAGTTCCTTTTGGAGCATTATATTCTATATACCCTTTTAAATCTTGAGGTGTTATATTAAAATGTCTTAAAACCTCTTGAACAATCTCATTTTCTGTTAACGCATATAAAAGATGTTCCGTATCTACCTCTGATTTTCCAAACTCAATAGCTTTTCTTCCTGCTTTTTGGAGATACTCTTTGGCACTGTCACTAAGATATAAGGAAAGATCTATAGCTTCCCTATCAAATCTTTCACTTTCAAAGGGACCAAATTCTTCTCCAAAAAAGTCCTTGAAAAAATCACCCCAAAAAAGAGATTCTAAAGGAGAAAAACTTCTCTCTTTCTGTCTATATTTAGCATAACAAACCTCACATAGATCAAGAGTTTGTTTTTTTCCACTTTTTATTATGGATACTCTGATTGTTGCAACTCTTTGTCCACATCTGTCACATGTTTTCTTAGACATTTTGCTTCACCTCCTAGTGTTATTAGAAATAATTATACCATAAAAGTATTTAACTATTTGTTCTCAGATGATATAATTTTTACTCAAAAACTGAGGTTAAAACATATGGAAGAAATTTTAAGTATTGCAAAAAATATTGTAATAGAAGCTGGTAAAATTCTTTTACAATATTTTTATGAAGAAAAGGATATAAAATTAAAAAGTATTTCTAATCTTGTCACTAAAGCAGATAGACTATCCGAAGAAAAAATTATTGAGTTAATTAATAAAAATTTTCCTGATCATTCAATATTATCCGAAGAAAAAGGATATATAAAAAGAAATACCATATATCATTGGATAATAGATCCTTTAGATGGAACTACAAATTATGCCCATAACAATCCTTACTTCTCAGTAAGTATTGCTTTAAAAAAAGAAAATGATATTATTTTAGGAATAATATATGACCCTGTCCGAAAAGAACTTTTTTCTGCTATGAAGGGAAAAGGTGCCTTTTTAAACGAGGAGAAGATAAGGGTTTCTAAAGTAAAATATATTAGAGATTCTCTTTTAGCTTTTGGCTTACCTTATGAATTAACTATGGATGAAAAAAACTTTATTTCCTTTATAAATCTCTCAAGAAAAAGTCATGGTGTAAGAAGAATTGGATCTGCAGCATTAGAGTTAGCATATGTATCTTGTGGAAGATTAGATGGATATTGGTGTAAGAAACTAAATCCTTGGGATTTTTCTGCAGGAATAATTATTATTGAAGAAGCAGGAGGAAAAGTAACAGATTTTGATAATAAAACTATCCCTTTTAAGGAATCAAGTATTGTTGCATCTAACAGCTTAATTCATGATGAACTATTAGAAACATTAAAATTAGGATTAACATCTATATGAAAAACTATTTCCGTATCCCAATCTTCATTAGGTTCAAGTTTTATATTATAAAAATGGAGAAGAGCACTTCCTTGATATACTCTTTCAAAACCTTCTTCTGACAAAGATACAGTTTCAATAGGATATCTATACCACTTAGCTTTATCTTTAAGCCTACAAGTTAAATAAATAAAAGGAGACTTTATTCCCCAATTATATGTTTCTTCTATACCCATAGACCTTAAACTAGACTTCCAAGAGGTTTCAGGAATATAAAAATAGTATTCATCATGTTCTGGTGCTAGGAAATTAAAAAGAACTTCCCATCCAAAAACAAAAGAGATTTTTTCTGAGGAAATATTTTTTATTTTATATATTAAACCAAGTTCATTCTTATCTTCATAGATCATAAAGATTTTTTCTAATTTAACATAATTGTTCTCACCTGAAAAAATCAACAAGAATTTCTTTTTTGTTTTTTTATAAGTCCAATTAAAAGAAAAATCTAAAGAATAAAACCAAGGTTTATCTTCACACTTCCATAATTCTTCAACTGAAGGAAAGTTTTTAAAGAAGTATTCCTTAAAGGAAACTCTTCTATGTCTATCATAAAAAAGAATATTTTCTAAACCCTTCTCTTTAACAGCCCATCTTTCATGAATGGTCCTTCCTTTTCCTTCGTTTTCTTTTATTAAATGAAGTTTTTCATGATAAGCTTCCTCTCTTCTTGTTAAAATATCAGTAAGATTAAAAGAAAGAGGCTTAAAATCCCACTCTAAGAGTCCCGCACCAAGATGAGGAGCAAAATATAGATTAAAATTCTTTGATTCAACAATTATCTCCTCTTTACCATCACAGTCAAAATCAAAATATTTTAGAATAATACTATTTTTATTTTTCATTTTCTCTAAATAATTTTCAGCTTTAATTATATGAGAATAAATTGTTGATCTTAAATGAGGAAGATAAAGTCCTCCAAAAATACCATGCCAGTAGGCGTCATTTGCCTGAGCCTTCCATATTTCTTCTAAAGCAAAATTCTTATACTTACTTTTTTCTGATATACTTTCAATTTTTTTTCTTACATACAACATCCTTTTATGAATATGATTTGCTTCAGGATATTTTACTAAGAAATTTCTCCAAAATCCCCCTCTAATAAAGGGAGAATATTTTTCCCATTTTTCCATATTTTTGATATCATTAATTAAATTTTCTAAGTCTTTTTGAGCAGAAGTATAAAGAGACCATTCCATCATTTCTCTATATGAAGCAGTAGGTAAGTATATTCTTTCAGAAAGAGAATTTTTCTCATTATAGTCCCTAAAATTCATTAGCTTTATCCAATGAGAGTTTTCTTTTAAAATCTCCCAAAATCTTTCTAACCATCGTTCCTCATAAACCGTTTTATAAGTATCAGGCCAAAGCCCAAATTTCTCTCCATCATCAAATAAAACTACAATATTTATTTCCCCTTTTAAGCAACTTTTTAAATACTCAATAGTCTCTAAAGGTTCATGAAAAGGTATAAGATATCTAAGTTTCATATTGATAGGAAATACTTTAATCATGTATCCTTGTTCTTCTATGATAAAATAGTTAAAAAGTCTTTCAGGATTTAGGCCAGTAGAAAGAAAGTGAGTATCATCAAGTACAGTATATTCAATTTCTGATTCAGCTAAAAACTTGACAAGATGAGGTTCCCAAACTCTTTCTGCGAGCCACATTCCTTTAGGTTTTTGTCCGAATTTATTCCAGATATATTTATTTAATTTCTTAATTTGTAAAATTTTATCCTCATCAGGAATTATTGGCAATATAGGTTCATAAAATCCTCCAGAAAAAATTTCCATTTGTCCTCTTTCTGAAAGTATTTTTAAATTCTTAAAATATTCAGGGTGTTTATTTTCAAGCCATTGAAGAAGAAATCCTGAAAAATGAATACTAAAGGGAAAATCTGGATTTTTCAAAAAAAAGTCAATAAGAGGCTTATAAGCCAAATTATAAGCCTTTTCAATTACAAAATCAAAATTTCCTATAGGTTGATGATTATGAAAACCTAAAGTAAAAAAGATCTTATCTTTCATAATTTCTCCTTCTAAATATATTATAATTTATATTTGGAAACAAAGAATCTGTATCTTCCAACTTTTTTAATAGATTAAAATCTTCTACTTTTGGCTCTTTTATTTTTAAAAAGCTATAGAGTTTTGAGAAATTTTCATAATGTTGATAAAATCTTTTATATCCATACTCTCGAGCCTGATATGTACTGATCAAAAAAGGCCAATCACTACTCTCTAAAAGTAATTTTTCTCTTGCCATTTGTTTAAGAACCTTTTCTTTCCATAAAGAGTCTGTTTTTTCTTCAGAAGCTTCTTCCATAATTTCCTCAACAGAATGTATTTTCTGCCAAAGTTCTTCAGTATCTTTGTTTAACCAGACTTCATGTTTTCCTCCTTTTCCCCATGAAGATTCAGGAAGATATATTTTTTTGTTTGGCTCAAAATAGGTAAGATATAATTTAGGAATTGTACTTTTTACAATCTTACTTTCGTTGATTAATTCATAAACCCTTTCTAAGAAAATTAATCCCTCAAACCACCAATGACCAAAAAGTTCTGTATCATACATTGCAGTAATTATTCCCTTTTCTCTCTTTCCCTCTTCTTCTAAAAGGCTAACAAAATGACTTGCATGTTCTAAAGCTTTATTTTTAGCAACCTCAGGATCATATATCTCTTTGAGTCCTAAATCTGTGTTTTTAGAAACAATTCTCCAATATTGAAGTCCTGAAGTCTCTGCCTTTTTATGAAACTCTCTATATAACCCATCTCCTGGATAACCCCACTCAGCAGACCATACTTGCATACTAGTTCTCTCATGTCTTCCAAACACTATTACTTCAGTTTCATCTACATAATAAGGCTCTAAAATCGATCTCATTTTTCCTGAGCTTTTTACCTCAGGATATCCAAGGGATTCACCACCTAATATAGAATGCGTATCTACAAAAAAATATTTAAATTTTAATTCAGATAAAACTTTCTCAAGCCCAGGTTTATAAGCACACTCAGGAAGCCATATTCCTACTGGTTGGCTTCCAAAATGTTTTATATAATTTTCCTTGCCTATATATAATTGAGCATAAATAGAAGAATTCTTTTTTAATAAAGGAAGATATGCATGAGTTGCAGAACTTGTTAAAATTTCTAAATTTCCATCTCTTTGTAATTCTCCCCAAAATTTTAATAGATTTCTTGAAAAGGAATTTCTAAAATGATCCAACATTTTTTTATAAAGGTTCTTATAGAACAATGCTAACTGAGCTTCCTTTTTGTTTTCCTTACTAAATTCATAAAAATCCCTTTCTGCTAAAAATATTCTCTCTTCAATATATTTTTCTGCCTCATAAAGCATATATGCATCAGAAAGCTGTTCTGCAAGAACTGGGGTAACACTAAGAGTTATATGCCAATCTACACCCTTTTCTTTAAGATTGTAAAAGAGTACTGTAAGAGGAATATAAGTCTCTAACATTGCTTCAAAAAACCATTCCTCTCCAAAAGGCCATCTTCCAGCTTTTTTAACAAAAGGGATATGGGAATGTAAAACTAAGTTAAAAAATATATTATTCATAAAAATCACCCCTAAAATTTATAAAAAACAAAATAAGGGGGAATAGAGAATCCCCCCTTATTTTCAGATAAGTTTAATAAGGAGATTACTATTCTCAAATGATTGCTACCTGAGTTACAGGATCAAACAAGTGCATCTTTCTTAAATCAAACATAACTTTAATTCTCTCTCCCATCCTTGCTCTTGTTTCTGAGCCTACTCTTGCCACAGCACTTACTGGACCTTCGATAAGATAGAGATAAACTTCTGTTCCCATAGGTTCCAAAACCTCAATTTTCATCTCTGCTACATCTTCAGGTATAATCTCTTCTGTTTTAATAAGAGATACATCATAAATATGTTCTGGTCTTACTCCAAGAATAACTTTCTTTCCAAGATAATCCTTTGCATGCTCCGCAACAAAGCTTTGCATATCTTGAGGAATTCCCAATTTTATACTTCCTAGATCTAAAACTCTTGCATTTTCATCAAGACGTGCATCTATAAAATTCATAGGAGGACTACCTATAAATCCAGCCACAAAAATATTATTAGGTTTTTCATAGATAGTAAGAGGCTCATCTACTTGTTGTACAACTCCATCTCTCATCACTACAATACGATCTCCCATGGTCATTGCTTCAGTTTGATCATGAGTAACATATATTGTTGTAACTCCAAGACTTCTTTGTAATTTTTTAAGTTCTGCTCTCATTTGAACTCTTAACTTTGCATCAAGGTTTGACAAAGGCTCATCCATCAAGAATACTTTTGGTTCTCGAACAATAGCACGTCCTAAAGCTACTCTTTGTCTCTGTCCACCAGATAACTCTTTGGGTTTTCTTTTTAATAAATTCTCAATACCCAGCATTTCTGCTGCTGCTTTTACTCTTCTGTCAATTTCTTCTTTTGGAAATTTTCTAAGCTTTAATCCAAAAGCCATATTATCATAAACAGTCATATGAGGATATAGAGCATAGTTTTGAAATACCATTGCAATATCTCTATCCTTTGGAGGCACATCATTAACCAGTCTTCCACCTATATAAATTCTTCCTTCTGTAACCTCCTCTAATCCCGCAATCATTCTCAAAGTCGTCGTTTTACCACATCCTGAGGGACCTACAAGAACTATAAATTCTCTGTCTTGAATATCTAAAGAAACATTGTTAACAGCTATAACATCTCCAAATTTTTTAGTTACATTTTCCAGTTTTACGTCTGCCATCTCCTAAACCTCCTTTTTAATTAAAGAAATTAAATTAGTGTGAGAATTAGCGTGAGAAGATAGAAAATTTCTAAAAATATCACCTCCAAGTAGAACTTTATTGAAGCATGAGGTAAAAGGAGAGTATTCACACTTGGTGCGCCCGAAGGGACTCGAACCCCCGACACGCGGTTTAGGAAACCGCTGCTCTGTCCTACTGAGCTACGGGCGCTTATTAGGAAAGAGAGTATAATATTTTTATATAAATTATTTTTTGTTTTCAAACTTAATTTTTTCTTTATATTTTATGGTGCGGACGGGTGGAATCGAACCACCGACGCAGGGATTTTCAGTCCCTCGCTCTACCGACTGAGCTACGTCCGCAACTTTATAGAAAAATTATAACAAATAGACTTTGACTTATCAAGTATTTTAGTCCTTTTTTATTGGAATTATTAATTTCTGCCCTACATATAACTTATTAGGATCTTTAAGATTATTAATTTTTGCTAATTCTTTCCAATCTATAGAATATCTTTGAGCAATCCCTATAGTTGTATCTCCTACTTTAACTTCATATATTATTTGAGTATACGTTTCCTTTGATTTTTCATCTTTCAAAATATTCTTAGAAGAGTCATTAATTCTTTCTACTTTTTCTTTTGCTGGTCTTATTTCCACGCTTTTTGTCTCCTCTTTCGATTCTTGAGGAATTTTCTCTATCAAAAATAATTGATTCGCAAGAAAAACAATTAAAACAAAACTTATTATATAAACTACAAATTCTTTAAGAAATCTTCTCATATATTTTCTCTATAATAAGCTTAAATATAGGAAGCAAGGAAACTAAAATTACTATTAAAATTTTTTCAGGGCTTAAGTACTCTAGATTAAAGAAATTTCTTCCAAAGGGAGTATAGAGTATTAAGAACTGCAAAGAGAAGGATAGAAGAATGGCTAAAATTAAATAAATATTAGAAAAAGCATCTATAAATTCCTTTCTTCTTCTAAGAGATAAGCTTAAAGCCTGAAAGAGTTGTGCAAATACAAGTCCAGAAAAAGCCAAAGTCCTTGCTAAAGTTATATTATTGAAAGATAGTCCCCAATAGAATAAAGATAATGAAGCTAAACCCATAATAACACCATCTAATAACAATTTTCTCCATATATCTTTCGTCAATATTCCCTCATTTATAGATCGAGGCTTTCTCTCCATAATATCTTTTTCAGCAGGTTCTATACCTAAAGCTAAAGCTGGAAAACCATCGGTTACCAAATTTATCCATAAGAGTTCAATAGGAGTTAAGGGCAATGGAAATCTTAATAATATACTTAACCCTACCACAACAATTTCACTTAAATTACAAGAAAAAAGATAATAAGTCACCTTTCTTATATTATCAAAAATTCTTCTTCCTTCTTCAACTGCTTTTACGATGGTGGCAAAGCTATCATCAAGTAAGACTAAATCCGATGCCTCTCTTGCTACTTCTGTACCTCTTTGTCCCATGCTTACTCCAATATCTGCCATTTTCAAAGCAGGAGCATCATTTACCCCATCACCAGTCATAGCAACCACTTCACCCTTTTCTTTTAATCTTTTAACAATCTCCATCTTATGTTCAGGAAGTACCCTTGAAAAAAGTGAAACTTTTTCCCAATTTATATTATCAAAAGCTTTTTCGTCCTTTAGATCTTCTCCTTGATATGAGAGTCCATTTTCTATATCCATTCCAAGATCTTTTGCAATCTTCTTGGCAGTCCATATATAATCTCCTGTGACAATTATTGGTCTAATTCCTGCCTTTGAACATAGATCTACAGCCTCTTTAACTCCATCCCTTAATGGATCTAAAAAGGCTACGAATCCTAAAAAAGTAAGATTCTCTTCTATATTATCTTGAGTTAAATATTTAAGACTTCTTTTTGCTACTCCTAATACTCTAAGACCTTCTTTAGCTAGTTCTATCTGTTTTTCTGTCAATTTCTTTTCAATCTCTTCATTCAACTCCAAAATTTGGTTATCTGATTTCACATATTTACTCTTCTTAATAATCCCTTCGGGAGCACCCTTAACAAACAAAAGATAACCATCACTATTTTTATAGACAACGCTCACTCTTTTCCTCTGAGAATCAAAAGGGATCTCTTTAACCTTTTCTCTATTTTCCAATACTTTATCTAATATACCTAAGTTTTCTCCTGTTCTAAAAAGAGCAATCTCTAAAGGATCTCCTAAATAAGTATTTTCCTTTTTTCTAACATCGCTACATAAAATTGCACTTTCCAATATTTCATAAATTTCTGAAGTAACCTTAGAGAAATTCTCTCTCTCATAAACCTTTTCTAAAAGTCCTATCTTAACCAATTCCATTCTATTCTCTGTTAATGTTCCTGTTTTATCAGTACAGATTATAGTGGTTGCCCCAAGAGCTTCCACAGCGGAAAGTCTTCTCACTACTGCCTTTCTTCTAGCCATTTCTTGAACACCTAAAGCAAGAAGAATAGTAATAACTGTGGGAAGCCCCTCAGGAATTGCTGCTACCGCAAGACTAACAGAAGTCATAAACATTTCAAAGAATTCTCTTTTTTGTATAATTCCAATCCCTAAAAGTATTGAAACTAATATGAGTATTAGAACAGAAATTTGTCTTCCTAATTTTTCTAACTCCTTCTGCAAGGGTGTAGGTTCTTCTTTCATCTCAGAAAGCATCTTTGCAATTTTTCCTAAAGCAGTATTTTCTCCAATTCCAACAACAATTCCTTTACCCTTTCCAGACATGATATATGTCCCTTTAAATCCCATATTATATTGCTCTCCAAGATCTAAATTTCCTTCACCAACAAAATCAGCATCTTTTCTTACTGCTTCTGATTCTCCAGTTAATATAGACTCGTCAACTTGTAGATAATGAGTCTCAAAAAACCTAACATCTGCAGGTATTTTCTCTCCTTCTTCTAAAATAATAATATCTCCTGGTACTAAATCATCAGATAGGATTTCTTTTAACCTTCCATCTCTTATAACTTTTACCACTGGATTTGTTAATGCTTTTAGAGAAGCTAAGGTTTTTTCTGCCTTAAATTCCTGAGATGCTCCTAAAACAGCGTTTATTAGGACAATAACGAATATAGCAATGGCATCTTTAATTTCTCCTAAGATTAAGGATATAAAAGTAGCAGATATAAGAATTATAGTAAGAAATTCCTTAAATTGATTAATAAATAATTTTAAAAAAGTGGTAGGAGGTTTTTCAGGTAAAACATTTCTTCCAAAAATTTTTTGTCTTTCTTTAGCCTCTTTTTCTGACAATCCCTTTTCAAGATCTGTCCCTAATTCTCTAGTTATCTCATCTATTCTCAAATTACTCCATTCTCTCATTGTTCTACTCCTCAGAGTTAACAAAGAAATATTTTCGCCATTCAATATTCTCTTCTCGTTCTAAATATCTTGTCAAATGAAAGTAAGGAATATATTTAGGTGGTTTTGGCTCTCTTATTAATTTCATTTTTGCCTCTTCCAACGTCTTATCTCCTTTCTTCTTATTACATTCTTTACAAGCACAAACTAAATTCTCCCATACCGATTTTCCCCCTAATCTCTTTGGTACAACATGATCAATAGTCATTTCTCCATCCCTTTTGCCACAATATTGACAAGTAAAATTATCTCTAATAAAAACTCCTTTTCTTGATAGTTTAAGTTCTAATCTAGGTCTTTTTACATAATATAAAAGTCTAATCACCGATGGAATAACAAAAAATACCGATGGAGAAGCAATAATCCCACTGTTTTCTTCTACTACTTCTGCCTTTTTTTGAACAAGAAGGGATATTGCCCTTTTTACTCCACAAACATCTAAAGGTTCATAATTACTATTTAATACTAAAACTTTACTACTTAAATCCTTCATAGCTTCAAATATGCATTTATTATATCATATCAATATGCTCCCTTTCTAAGAATAACCGATGGGATGGTTTTCAGTATGATTTGAAAATCTAATTTTATACTCCAATTTTGAATATAATATAAGTCCAATTGGACTCTTCTAGCATAATCTAAGTCACTTCTTCCACTCACTTGCCAAAGACCTGTAAGACCTGGCTTTACTCTCAAAATTTCATCTGCAAAGATTCCATATTTTTCTAACTCTTTTCTTACCACAGGTCTTGGTCCTACAATACTCATATCTCCCTTTAGAATATTAAAAAATTGAGGAATTTCATCTAAACTCCATTTTCTTAGAAATTTGCCAATTTTTGTTACCCTTGGATCATCTTTTAACTTAAAACTTTTTTCAAATTCTAACTTTAATTTAGGATTATTTTCTAGAATTTTGTCTGCATCCTTATACATTGTTCTAAATTTCCAAACGTATATATCTTTACCATATCTTCCCACCCTTTTATGTTTGAAAATAACAGGACCTTCGGAATCTAGTTTTATTAATAAAGATATTATAAACATAAGAGGCAAAAAGAAAATAAGTCCAATAGTAGCAATAATTATGTCTTCAATCTCTTTTAAATAACCCTGCCATCCCTCGAGATTAGAAGTTTTAATTCTTAAAATAGGAATACCACTAATTTCGTCAAATATAATCTGAGAGCCAAAAAGAAGATAAAGATCAGGAACTATTTTAACTGTAATTCCTTTTTTCCTAGATATCTCTATTAAACGAAAAATCTCCTCATCTTTTATAGGATGTGTTATTATAATTTCCTGGAAATTATAAAATTCTTCTAAGTTCTCTTTTAAATATGAAAGATCAGGAATATTTCTATATAATTTATATCCCACCCATGGATTTTTCTTCCAAAAATCTATAAGTGTGTTTGCTATTTCATTATTTCCAATTAAAAGAACTTTTGTTATACTTCTTTCTATTTTAAATAGTCCCCATCTTAAAAGTAAAAGAATAATTCTATTTAAGAAGATAAGAAAAAGAGCAGAAAAACCTGTGAGAATAAAAATTAATCTCGAGAAAGAAAAATCCCTATAAAAGAAGGAAAGAAAGGACAATATAAAAATAGAAAGAGCAACAGAAATAAATATGGGTCCAAAGGAAAAATAGTTTTTGGAATTATAGGCTTTATTCCAAATAAGAATAATTAGAGCCATTATTCCAAAAAAAATAGAAAGATAAAAATAATAAGGATAGAAAACAGGAAAATCAGACTCAGGAAGATAAAGTTCAGGAATTTTTATTAAAAAATTAAATCTTATATAATAAGCTAAAGGAACAGAAAGTATTAGACAGATAAAGTCTAATACAATTAAAACAAAAAGCCAAAATATCTCTCTTCTTATCTTTTCCATTTCTTCTTGCTTTATTTTCTTTTTTGGATTATAAAAGTAAAAAGAAATCATGTCAAAATTTTTGGAGGAAGGCTATGAGGAGATTAATATTATTATTTGTTTTGAGTTTCTTATTAATATCTAATACCTTCGCAAGTGAATGGGGAATTATGGAATTAAATACAGAAGTTTTTTCAAGCAAAGAGAAAACGTATCAGAAATATAATTTTCTATTAGAAAAGTGGTGGAGTGAAAATTTAGGAATCACTATTAATTTGGAGCATGAAGAATATTTTAAATATAGATTGGGATTACAAACTCCTTATTTAAGAAGTATTTATGGTTATTTTTATCCCAATCTAAATTCCTATTCAAAATATCTAAGATTTAAAGGACTCTTTTTAGGATTATATATCTTAAAAGATGAAATATATTTACTTACTGGAGAAAATATAGCGGATAATAAACCATTAAAAGCATTAGGATGGCAGAGATTATTTACTCCAAATAATATAGCTAATTTCTCTCTCTTATCTTATAAAGAAAGCTATAATTTAAACATTAATCTTCTACAAAAACATACACTTCCATTAGGAATTTGCTATACTTCTGAGGAATTATCTTTTCTCATTAAAGATTCACGAGTCTATATTAGTGGTTTAGTTCAAGGTGAGATAAGTATTGGAAATTTTTCTCTTAAGGGTTATGTTGGATCTAATCATTCTCAGAATTTTGATCTTTATGATATAAAACCTGGAGAATTTGGTGGAGAGATCTTTCTAAGAACCCCTTTTATTGTAAATATTTTCAGCAGAATTTCAGGAGGATATTTTCATAATTTCAGTAATGGAGTTGGAAGACTTAAATTAGGAGCTTCAATGGAGTGGAGTTTAAGAGATTATTTAAATTTAGAGTCCTTAACAACTTTTGAATATATCTTTAAAGAAGAAGGAGAATATAGCCTAAACCAAAAAATTCAATTGAATTTCCCTACTATGGAAGGAATCTTAGTGGGAAGTATTTATTGGACATATAATTTAGAGA
The DNA here is from genome assembly GCA_025060475.1 of Dictyoglomus sp. NCBI lineage: Bacteria > Pseudomonadati > Dictyoglomota > Dictyoglomia > Dictyoglomales > Dictyoglomaceae > Dictyoglomus > Dictyoglomus sp. The sequence goes on from JANXBZ010000001.1 coordinate 20,250, forward strand.
AATTAAGCACAGGAGAAATAAAGAATGAAACTCAAACTTTTGGATTAAAATTATCTTATCAATTTTAGGAGGAATAAACTATGAAAAGAATTATTGGATTAATTTTAATATTTTCTTTGATATTGAGTTCCTCGATTTTTTCTCAGATTTCTGCAGAGTCCATATTAAAGGAAGTAGGAGACAAATGGGGCTCAGCTAAAGATATCCAGATGAAATTATCCATAACTCTCTATTCTTACTCCTCAAAAGGAGAATCCATACCTCAAAAAATGACTATGGAAATGTTTTACATAACTAATCCATTAATATTAAGAATTAATTTTTTAGAACCTGCCCTTTTCTCGGGTCAAATAATCTTAATAGACTCAGAAAAAAAGTTAATGAGAGTTTACATTCCTGCTACAAAACAAATCCTTGAAAGCGAATTTACTCAAACCTTAACATATACTTCAGGAATAAATCTACCCTTTATCTCAGGAAAAGAAGAAGACTTTAACTTAGAAGTAGCAGAGTTAATAGAAAAGAATGAAAAATTTTACAAAATTATAGGAAAACCCAATACACCAGAACTAAAAACTCAAATGTCATATTTTGAGCTTTATCTTAATAAAAGTGAACTAAAACCTATAAGACTAAAAATTTTTGACATATATAACAGATTATATATGGATATGCTATGGACAGAATTAAAAATAAATCAGAATCTATCCGCAACTAAATTAAGAACTCTACCTCAAGGTAAAATTATAAAACAAAAGGAACCCCAAAATATAACTCCCATTCCCTTTTTCTCTCCTGGAAAATAAAAGGAGCAAGAATTTATCTTGCTCCTATCTCACTTAAGATAAGAGCTAAAGCACCATATAGTCCTACATCTTCTCCTAATTGAGAGGATAATATTTCTACTTTATCTACTGGAACTAACTTTACTCTCTCTTTTACTACCCTTTTTACTGTCTCTAGCACTTCTTCTCCTGCTTTCATTATCCCTCCACCAAGAATTATCCTTTCTGGACTCAATATAGTTATAACATTTCCTATACCAATTCCAAGATATTCTAAAGCACTTTTCCAAATTCTTTCAGAAACCTTATCACCTTGAAGATATGCCTTTCTTACGAGCTCTGCAGAAATTCTTTCTTTTCTACTTAATTCTTTTAAAATAGTATCTTCATTATTTAGAATAGCCTCTTCTGCTCTTTTTGCAATAGCTATTCCTGATGCTAAAGCCTCAAGACAACCTTTGTTTCCACAATTACAAAGAGGACCATGAGGTAAAATAGTCTGATGTCCTATCTCTCCAGCACTATTTCTTTGTCCACGAAGAATTTTTCCATCAATAATAACTCCTCCGCCAATTCCCGTGCTCACAGTTATGTAAACTAAATTCTTAACTCCTCTACCCGCTCCAAAATAATATTCTCCTAAGCATGCAGTATTTGCATCATTATCTAAAAAAACAGGAATATTTAAGGCAGATTCTAAATCTCCCTTTAATGGAACATTGTCCCAACCTGGAAGATTAGGAGGGGAAAGGATAACTCCCTTCTCACTATCTAAAGGTCCCCCACATCCTATTCCAAGAGCCAAAGTATCACTTGTTTTAAGTTTTTTTAGATTTTCTATGATTTCTTCTAAAATTTTTCTGTATCCTCTTTCTGCATTTGTAGGAAATATTATTTTTTCCTCTAATTTTCCATCTCCCAAAAATCTTCCCAGAGCAATCTTAGTACCACCAATATCTAAGGCTAAGAATCTTTCCATTTTCTACCTCCTCTATTCCCTCTAATTTTAAGAGAAATTTCTTAAATTCTACTCCCAAAGAAAAATTTCCTAGTCTTCCATCACTTCTTATAACCCTATGACAAGGTATAATAATTAAGAAGGGATTTTTTGCTAATGCCTGTCCTACTGCTCTTGATCCATTATTGTATCCCAATTTTTCAGCTATTGCTTTATATGAAGTTATCTTACCAAAGGGAATTTCCCTTGCTAATTCATAAACCTTTTTACAAAAAGGAGAAACCATAGAAAAATCTAATGAAACTTTAGAAAAATCTACATTTTCTCCATGAAAATAAGAATCAAAAAGAGTATAAAAAGGGAAATTAATATTTATCTTCTTAGGATTCTTCTCCCAATAAATTCTCTTTATAATCTTTCCTTCATAATTTATAATCAAGTAACCATTATTTAAGGGATAAGTACCTATCATGCATATATCTTTCTCTCTAAGAATAAAATTTTTCTTAAAAACCGTCCTGTATGAGAATTAGGAATCTCTGCAATCTCTTCAGGAGTCCCTACAGCTACGATTTCTCCTCCTCTTTCTCCTCCTTCAGGACCTAAATCTATTATATAATCTGCAGTTTTAATAACTTCTAAATTATGTTCAATAACTAATACTGTATTGCCACTATCTACTAATCTATGAAGAAGATTTACAAGCTTCTCTACATCTGCAAAATGAAGTCCTGTGGTGGGCTCGTCCAATATATAAAAGGTTCTTCCTGTACTCTTTTTTGAAAGTTCTGCTGCTAACTTTATTCTTTGAGCCTCACCACCTGAAAGAGTAGTTGCAGGTTGTCCCAACTTTATGTACGAGAGCCCCACATCATATAGAGTTTGAAGTTTTCTTTTTATAGAAGGAAATTTATCAAAAAATTCCAATGCAGACTCTACACTCATATCTAAAACATCCGCAATATTTTTTCCTTTAAAGGTTATTTCCAAAGTTTCACTATTATATCTTTTTCCTTTACAGACTTCACAAGGAATATAAATATCAGGAAGAAAATGCATCTCAACCTTAACCATACCCTCACCATGACATGCCTCACATCTTCCACCCTTAACATTAAAGCTAAATCTTCCGGGCTTATATCCTCTTATTCTTGATTCAGGAAGTTCTGCAAATAACTCTCGAATATCTGTAAAAACTCCTGTATAAGTTGCGGGATTAGATCTTGGAGTTCTTCCTATGGGAGATTGATCAATTATAATAACTTTATCAATATACTCTGTCCCTAAAACCTCATCATAATTTTTACCCTTTATTTTCTTTCCATATATTGCCTTTTGAAGGGCAGGATATATTACCTCTTCTACCAATGTACTTTTTCCAGATCCAGAAACTCCTGTAAGACATACAAAGGTTCCTAAAGGTATTTTTACATTTATATTTTTAAGATTTCTTGCACGAGCTCCTTTTATTTCGAGCCAATTAGAATTTCCTTTTCTTCTTTCTTTAGGTATTGGGATTTTTCTATCTCCTCTTAAATATTGAGCAGTGATAGATGTAGGATGAGACAATACCTTTTCTAAAGATCCTGCAACAACTATTTCTCCTCCATGCTCTCCTGCTCCAGGTCCTATATCCACAATAAAATCCGCAGATCTTATAATCTCTTCATCATGCTCCACAACTAATATAGTATTTCCTAAATCTCTTAAATTTTTAAGATTCTCTATCAACCTCTTATTATCTCTAGGATGAAGTCCAATACTTGGTTCATCTAAAACATAAATAACTCCCACAAGACCAGAGCCAATTTGAGTAGCAAGTCTCACCCTTTGAGATTCTCCTCCTGATAAAGTATCTGCAGATCTATCTAAGGTTAAATAATCTACTCCCACTTCAATTAAAAATCTCACCCTTTGAAAGATTTCTTTTAAGATAGGTTCTGCAATGATTCTTTCTTTTTCAGAAAGTTCAAGATTTTTAAGAAAATCTTGAAGCTCTAAGAGGGTTAAACTACAAACCTCCGCAATATTCTTACCACCTACAGTAATTGCTAAAGACTCTTTCTTTAACCTTTTTCCTCCACATTCACTACATGGAGAAAATATCATAAATTTTTCAAAATAATCTCTTATTTCTTCGGATTCGGTCTCCTGATATCTTTTCATGAATATATTTATCAAGCCTTCAAAGGATCTGTATCCATAGATATCCCAATCAGGATATTCAACATGAATAGCAAAGGGAACACCATATAATAATGCATTTTTTTGCTTTTCCGAGAAAAATTTTAATGGGATATCCAAAGAAAAACCCAGTTTTTTACCCAAATTAGTAAGAAGAATCCTATAGTAGGGAGAAATATCCTTTCCCCAAGGAATTATTCCTCCTTCTAATATGGATTTCTCAAGATCAAGGATTAAATCGGGATCAAACTCCTTTTTACCACCAAGTCCTGAACAAGAAGGGCAAGCACCGTAGGGACTATTAAAGGAGAAAAGACGGGGAGTTATCTCTCCAAAACTAAATCCACATTGGGGACACGAAAAATTCTCACTAAATAGATGTTCCTTGGGTCCTTCTTCTGTTAACTCTTCTATTAATACCAATCCTTCACTCAGTTTAAGAGAAAGCTCAACAGCTTCAAAGAGTCTACTTCTTATATCAGGTTTTATTATCAAGCGATCAACAATAACAGAGATATCATGCTTTTTATTTTTATCAAGATCAATATCCTCATCCAAAGAATATACTTCATTATCTACTTTAACCCTTAAAAAACCTTGCTTTCTTAGATTTTCCCAGAGTTTTTTATATTCACCCTTTCTCCCTCTAACTACAGGAGATAAAACCTGTATTCTTCTTCCCTCAGGAAAGCTTAATATTTTATTTACAATTTGTTCCACCGTCTGAGCAGAGATCTCAATATTACAGTTAGGACAGTGAGGTTTTCCTATATTTGCAAAAAGAAGTCTTAAATAGTCATAAATTTCTGTCACAGTTCCCACTGTAGATCTTGGATTCTTAATAACTGTTTTTTGATCAATAGAAATAGCAGGAGAAAGTCCTTCTATAATATCCACATCTGGCTTATTTAATTGTCCTAAAAATTGTCTTGCATAAGTAGATAAGGATTCCACATATCTTCTTTGTCCTTCCGCATAAATAGTATCAAAGGCTAAGGAAGACTTTCCAGATCCACTAATTCCTGTAAATACTATTAGTTTGTTTCTCGGAAGATCTAAATTTATATTCTTAAGATTGTGTTCCCTTGCTCCTCTTATTTTAATATACTTCTCACTCATTTTAGGCTTTTTTTCTTAAGAATTTCTTTTAATTCCTTTATTTGATCCCTTAATTGAGCAGCTTTCTCAAAATCTAAATTTCCTGCAGCCTCATACATAGCCTTTTCTAATTCCAAGATCATTTCTTCAATCTCTTCTTTTTCGAGCTCCTTGGAAATCATCTTATAATCAACTTTATTTTCCATAAGTGCCTCTGCAAATTGAAATACCTCTTTCAAAGATTTTTTTATACTTTTTGGAACAATTCCATGGGTCTTGTTATATTCCATCTGAATTTTTCTTCTTCTTTCGGTCTCTGCTATAGCTTTCGCCATAGATTCTGTAATAGTATCCGCATACATTATTACTTTTCCATTTATATTTCTCGCAGCCCTTCCCATAATTTGAATAAGAGACCTTTCAGATCTTAAAAATCCCTCTCTATCCGCATCTAAGATAGCTATCAAAGATACCTCAGGAAGATCTAAACCTTCTCTTAACAAATTAATCCCCACAAGAACATCAAATTTTCCAGCTCTTAAATCTTGAAGAATTCCTGTTCTTTCTAAAGTTTCTATCTCTGAATGCAAATAAGTTACTTTCATTCCGAGATCCGAAAGATATTCTGCAAGATCCTCCGCAGTTCTTTTCGTTAACGTAGTTACTAAAACTCTCTCTCCCCTTTCTACCACTTCTTTAATTTGAGAAATTAAGTGTTCAATTTGTCCCTTTGTGGGATGAACCTCAATTTCTGGATCAAGAAGTCCTGTAGGTCTTATTAATTGCTCCACTACCTGTTCCGACACTGAAAACTCAAACTCTGCAGGAGTTGCAGATACAAAGATAACTTGATTTACTCTTTCTAGGAACTCCTCAAAGGTTAGTGGGCGATTATCATAGGCAGAAGGTAAACGAAATCCATATTCCACAAGATTAAATTTTCTTGATCTATCCCCATGATACATTCCCCTAAGCTGAGGAATTGTAAGATGAGATTCATCTATAAAGAGAAGATAGTCATCGGGGAAATAATCCAAAAGAGTGTATGGAGGTTCTCCAGGAAGTCTTCCATCAAAATGTCTTGAATAATTTTCTATTCCTTTACAATATCCAATTTCCTGCAAGAGTTCTAGATCATAAAGGGTTCTTGCTTCTAATCTTTTGGCTTCTAAAAATTTTCCTTGTCTTTTCAATTCTTCTAATCTTTCTTCCAACTCTTTTTTTATAGATTCTAAAGCTCTTTCCATCTTCTCAGGAGGAGCAACATAATGGGTTGCAGGATAAATCCAAACTTCTTTTAGATCTATTGTTCTTTTACCTGAAATAGGATCAAATTCTGATATCCTCTCTATATAATCTCCAAAATATTCTATTCTTATTGCAGTTTCAGATCCTATTGGAAAGATTTCTACTACGTCTCCTCTTACCCTAAATCTTCCTCGAATAAATTCGTAATCATTTCTTTGATATTGAAGTTTAACTAACCTTCTCAAGAGCTTATCCCTTGGAAATTCTTCTTCTAATCTTATTCTAAATACCATATGCTCATAATCTTCAGGAGAGCCAAGACCGTATATACAGGAAACACTAGCAACAACTATAACATCTCTTCTACTTAGAAGAGAACTTGTAGTGCTGTGTCTTAATCTATCTATTCTGTCGTTTATATCAGCATCCTTTTCTATGTATGTATCTGTCTGAGGTATGTATGCCTCAGGCTGATAATAGTCATAATAACTGACAAAATATTCTACTGCATTATAAGGAAAGAATTCCTTAAATTCACCATATAATTGGGCAGCTAAGGTTTTGTTAGGAGCAATAACTAATGTAGGTTTCTGAACATTAGCGATAATATTTGCCATAGTAAAAGTTTTTCCAGACCCTGTAACTCCTACTAAAGTCTGGAATTTATATCCTCTTTTTATTCCCTCGGTAAGTTTTTCTATAGCCTGAGGCTGATCTCCACAAGGTTTAAACTCCGATACCAATATAAATCTTGACATTTTTATCACCCTTTATCCATTCTTATTATAAACCATTCTTTTTATATAATAAAATCTTTCTTTTACCTGATTTATTGTATTTTCTATGCTCCCAGAGTTATCTATTATATAATGAGCTTTTTTTATTTTTTCTTCCATAGGCATCTGAGAATATATTCTTTCTATAGCTTCCTCATAAGAAATATTCTCTCTTTTTATCAATCTCTCAATTTGCTTCTCAAAGGGACAGTAAACTACCCATATCTCATCAAACCAATCTTCAATTCCTACCTCAAAAAGCAGAGGAACTTCAAAAGCCAGGATTCCTTTTTTTCCTTTATTTTTTTCTATTTCTTCTTTCATTATTTTAAGAACAGGAGGATGTAAAAGATTATTTAAAATTTTTCTCTTTTCTTCTGAAGAAAAAATAACCTTCCCAAGTTTTTTTCTATTTAAGATCTCGCCATCAAAAACTCCATCTCCAAAGATTTCTCTAATTTTATTAAGATAATAAGGTTGCAAGAGAAGAGAATGAACAATCTCATCTGCACTGATAACACAAACTCCAAGACTTTTTAATGTATTAACTACAAGACTCTTTCCTGAAGAAATTCCACCAGTAATTCCCAAAATAAACATCTATTTTAGTTCTGCCCAATTTTTCCCAATAGATAATTCCACTTTTAATGGGACAGAAAGACTAATAACATTTTCCATCTTTTCTTTTGCAATTTTTCCAATCAAATCTATTTCTTCCTCTGGAGCTTCCAATATTAGTTCATCGTGAATCTGCAAAAGAATTCTCGATTTTAGATTTCTTTTTTCTAATTCTTTATAAATTTCAATCATAGAAAGCTTAATAATATCAGCAGAAGTTCCTTGAATAGGAGAATTTATAGCAATTCTTTCAGAAAGTTGTCTTAATTGTCTATTAGCACTATTTATTTCAGGAAGATATCTTTTTCTTCCCAATAATGTCTTTACGTATCCCTTTTCCCTTGCAGTTTTTATGGATTCTTCAATATATTCCTTAACTTTTGGATAATGTTGAAAATATTTCTCTATGAACTTTTCACATTCTTCTATAGAAAGTCCTGTTGCTTCCGAAAGACCCTTAGGAGTAATGCCATAAATTATTCCAAAATTTACTGCCTTCGCCTTAGCTCTTAAATTATCGTCTATTTTATCCTCGGGAATTCCAAAAATTTCCGATGCGGTTCTTCTATGAATATCTTTATCTTCTAAAAAAGCTTTAATTAGTTTTTCTTCTCCAGATAGATGTGCAAGAATTCTCAATTCTATTTGAGAATAATCTAAGGAAATAAAATACCATCCCTCTTCGGGAATAAAAGCTCTTCTTATCTTCTTACCTTCTTCACTTCTTATGGGTATATTTTGAAGATTGGGTTCACTACTACTTAACCTTCCTGTAGATGTTCCTGTAGGATTAAAACTACTATGAAGTCTTTGGGTTTTCGGATTTATCAGGCTTGGAATAGAATCAACATAAGTGCTTTTTAGCTTATAAAATTCCCTATATTCTAGGACTTTTCTTACTATAGGATGATAATTAATAAGTTCTTGAAGCGTTTCTTGAGAGGTTGAATAACCTGTTTTTCCCTTTTTTCTCGTAGGAAGTTTTAATCTTTCGTATAAAACCTCAGAAAGTTGCTTTGGAGAATTTATGTTAAATTTTACCCCTGCTAGTTGATAAATTTCTTCTTCAATTTTCAATAATCTTTCTCCCCACTCCCTTGATAGCTCTTTAATATACGAAATATCTACTTTTATTCCAAATTTTTCCATAGAATAAAGAACAGGTATTAACGGAATTTCAATCTCCCAAAATATTTTTTCCAATTCCTCTTCTTGTAATCTTTTTTCTAATATTTCCTTTAAAGGGATGAGATATCCTGAAAAAGTTTGAGGAAGAACTTTTGTCTCCCCAAAATATTCAGCAATGAGTACAGGAAGAGAATGATTTTGTCTCTCGGGATTAAGAAGATAAGATGCAATACTAACATCAAAAATTTTACCTGATATTTTTAAAGGAAAAAGGGAAAGATCCTTTTGAATATAAGAACCAATTTTTTCTATATTTGAAGATGCAAAAATCCGTTCTAATGAATCTCTATATTTTTCTAAATCTAAACTAGAAAGATAATATCCCTCTTTCTCTTTAAAGGAAAAGGAAAGTCCGTCTAAACTTTTATCTCCTAAGAACTTAAAAGCAAAAACCCCCTCTTTTTCAATCATTTTTTCGAAATCATCAGGATCAGGAACAGAGGACAAAACAATAGGAGAAGTTTCCATATGTGGAAATATTTTTGCAATTAAACTTTTCATCTCAAATCTCTCTAAAAATCTTAATAATTCCTCCTTCTTCAGTTCATTTTCATCATAAGGCTTCAAAGTAATTTTTTTGGGCAAAATTTTCAAAGATACCAGTCTTATATTTCTTTCTAATATATCCCAGTTTTCTTCTATATTCTTTTTTATATCCTCATCAATATCTCTTAAACTAAATTTTAACGTTTCTAAAGAAGATACTTTTTCTAAAATTTTTACTGCTCTTTTTGGACCAATCCCTGGAATTCCTGGAATATTATCTGAATTATCTCCTACTAAAACCTTGAATAAGGGCAGTTTCCATGGTAAAACTCCAAATCTTTCTTTAACCTTAGATTCATCATATATATTAAACTCAGTTATTCCCCTCTGAGGATGAATAAGAAAGCAATTTTCTGAAACCAGTTGAAGAAGATCCAAATCTCCAGAAAGAATATATATCTTCTTATCTTTATTTTGACAGACTACGGTAGCAATTAAATCATCTGCTTCAAGACCAGGTTCCTCTAATATGGGGATATTTATAATTCTTAAAAATTCCTTTATCCAAGGAATTTGTCGTCTTAAATCATCACCCATGGTAGGTCTTTGAGCCTTATATTCTTTATAAATCTTATGCCTAAAGGTAGGTTGAGGAAGATCAAAGGCAGATACTAAGTAGTTTGGTTTAAATTCATCAATAGCATTGAGAAAAATTCTTATAAATCCATAAAGAGCATTGGTCATTTCCCCACTTTTAGTTTTAAGAGAAGGAAGGGCATAATATACCCTATAAATTATACTAGATGCATCAATAACAAGAACTTTTTCTTCTTTTCTCTCCTCAACTAACTCCCAAAAAGTCTTCTGTTCCATGATTAAATATAATTTTTTTCCTTTAAACTCAAAAATCTGTTATTTCCTATAATCAAATGATCTAAAACTTCTAACCCTATTATTTTTCCTGCTTCTATTATCCTTTTGGTAAATATTATATCTTCTTCACTGGGAGTAATATCACCAGAGGGATGATTATGAGCTAATATTATTTTCACAGCATTTTCTTGAAGAGCATATCTTAAAATTTCCCTTGGCTGAGCATAAACTACATTTAAATTCCCTTTTGCAATAAGTCTTTTACTTAAACAGTTATTTTTTGTGTTTAAATAGGCACAAAAAAGATGTTCCTCAAAGAGATTTAAAAAGTCTTCCTGAAAAAGTCTATATGCGGACTCAGGATTTTGAATACTTTCTTGAAAGAATTCCCTTTTATCTAATAAAATCCTTTTTCCCAGTTCAATACTTGCCTTAATTTGAATAGCTTTTGTAATACCAATCCCTGGATATTTTATCAACTCTCCAATCCCAATCTCTGAAAGCCTTTTTAAACTTCCAAATTCCGATAAAATATTTTGAGCAAGATCCAATACCGATAAATTCCTACTACCAGTCCTTAAAATTATAGCAAGAAGTTCAGAGTCAGATAAACTTTGTCCTCCATAATGAAGAAATCTTTCTCTTGGTTTTTCATTCTTTGGAAGATCCTTAAGCTTTTTCCCCATCTTCCGAAGGAGGAATCTTTTCTACATCCTCTGGTTCTAATTTTTCCTCTTCTGCTATTCTTTTAATTTCTTCTTTTTTATATTCAATATCTTTATTTAATTTATCAATTTTTCCAAAAAGTTCTAAAAAACTTTCTTTACTTATGTCCTTTCCTTCTTTATATAAATTATAAGCTCTTTCCCCAATATTTTTATAAACTTCCCTTATAGAACTTTCTAAACTCAAAATCTCTGCTTTTAATGCTCCAATTCTTGCTAACTTCCAAGATTCCTTACCCAAAGTCTTTGCTAAATCAACTATTGTTTCTCCCGCTTTTTTTGCAAAGGATCCAATTTGAGGTTTTAAATCCTCCCAAATCTTTTTCCATTTATCTTCTTTCATATTTATCTCTCTCCCATAATAACAATTCTATTTGAAAGAAGCAATAGTCTTTTATAATTATACCTATTCCTTACTATCAATGTATATGAATTTTCTACTGGGTCATAAGTATATGTTATTCTGTAATAATTGTTATTTTCATCAGAATAGGGCATATTATTATAAGGATTTTGGGGCATTTCTCCCCCTGGAAGATACTTTTTTATCGCTTCTTTTAACTCATTAAGAGAATTTGCTCTAGGATAAATACCCTTTGTGTCTGTAGAATACATCTCAATAGAGGTATGTAAAACTCTTAATGCATTTACTGCAGTATTTTCTCTTCCTTTTTCTATAAAGTTATAGTACCCGCCAATTCCTACTATTGATAATATAGCAATAATAATTATAACTATAAGAAGTTCCACTAAAGTAAAACCATTTTTAAGCATATTTTTTATCTCCCCTAATTAATATGAGGCCCTTATATAAGAACTTGATATAAAAAGGGGGAAAGATATTTCTCCTTCCCCCTTTTGAATTTCAAAATTTTTAAATAAGCTATTGTGTTGTTCCTTGGCTAGAAACTTGAATTACTGTCTTTGTGTTATCTTTTGCAAATCCTGTTATAGTATAGGTGGTTCCATCGGAATCATATCTAATTCTATATGCGTTTTCGTTACTGAGTACACTGTTTCCACTTGGGTTACCAAAGGCATATGGTTGATTTGTTGATGGATTCTTGGGAAATTCTCTGCCTGGTAGATAACTCTTGAAAGCAGTAGAAGTAAATTGGGTTGCTGTAGGATAATATCCTTGATTATCTGTCGCATACATTTCAAGAGATGTCTGAATTGTCTTTACTGCACTTCTTACCGCAGATTCCCTTGCTTTCTCAGTTGCTCCCATAAAGTTTGGAAGAGCTACTGCAGCCAAAATGGCAATAATTACAATAACAACCATTAACTCAATAAGAGTAAATCCCTTTTCTCTCATCCTTTACACCTCCTTTCTATTATCTATTTTACTACTTTTATAAAAATTATTCCAAAAGAAAAGGGATTTTTGTCACAAATTTTTTTAAAAAATTTCCTTAGTTAATATTTCTTTTAATTTTTTTAGTGCATTTTTTAGTAATTTTGATACTTGTCCTTGAGAAATTTTTAAGTTTTTTGCAATTTCTGATTGGGTAAGGTCGTAATAAAAAATATAGTAAATTATTTTTCTTTGAATCTCTGGGAGAGAATTTATAGCCTGTTCTAAAGCAATCCTATCTTCGATAGGAAGTTGAAAGGAAACTAATCTTTCACTCTTTATCTTAGATAGATCTATTTCAAAATCTTCATCTTCTAAGGATAAAGAATAAAGAGCTTCTCTTGTTCTTAATAATTCCAATACTCCTTCTTCTTTTAAATTCATTCTTTTTGCAATTTCTTTTGTATCTGGAAATCGTTTTTCTTTTTCTAAGAATTCGTAAATAATCTTTTCCAATTCAAAAATCAGACTTTTAACAGTTTTCGGTATTTTAATCCTAGAAACTTTATCTCTTAAATAGTGAGTGATCTCTCCTCTTATAAAAAAAGATGCATATGTTGAAAATTCTCCCTTTTCAGGATCATAATTTTCTATAGCTTTAATAAGACCAATATATCCTTCTTGAATTAAATCCTCAAGAGGTTCATTATAATCAGTAAATTTTTTTGCCCAATAATACACTAAATTACTGTTTTTCCTAACTATCTCTTCTAAAATCTTTTGATCCCTATTTTTTTTATATTCTTCTAAAAGTTTTAAATTAGTATCAATCATTTTATATATTGGAACATAGTAAATATGGGAAGATAGAGAGAAATAAGTATTCCTCCTGCAAGCCCACCAATTACTACTAACATTAAAGGTTCAATAAGAGAAGTCAAGCTTTCTATGGAATTCGCCAATTCTCTTTCATAGAAATCTCCAATTTTATTTAACATTAACTCTAAATTTCCAGATTCCTCTCCCACTGATATCATATGAATCACCATAGGAGGAAAAATTTTACTATCTCTTAAAGGAGGAGCAATTTTCTCTCCTTCTCTTATCCTTTTACTAGCACTAATTATTGCCTTTGAAAACACACTATTTCCTACAGTTTGAGATACTAATTCTAAAGCTTGAAGAATAGGAACTCCTGTTTTTATTTGAGTTGCAAAAACTCTTGAGAAATTAACTATAGCACTTTTTTCTATAAGAGACCCCAGAAGAGGAGTTTTCAGAAGGTAAGCATCTATTTTTTCTTTTATTTTTGGATTTTTTATTGCTCTAAATCCCCCATATATAAGACTAAAGAATACTCCTGAAACTATTAAAAAATTCTGTCTTAAAATTATGCTAATTTTTAAAATGATCGCAGTAGGAAGAGGTAATGGAGCACCCAGACTTTCAAACATATTGGCAAAGGTTGGAACCAAGAATATTAAAAGCCCTGCGGTAACTAAAATTGCAAAGATCAAAATTGCTACAGGATAAGTCATTGCAGATCTTATCTTTCCTCTTAATTCTTGTTGCTTTTCAAGTGTTGTTGCTAATCTCTCAAGAGTTTCATCTAAGGTTCCTGATGCCTCTGCAGCTTTTATCATGTTAGTGTAAAGTTTTGAAAAAACTAAAGGAAATTTGCTAAGAGCTTCAGAAAGAGCCATACCTTCGTCCACACCTTTTTGTATCTCTCTAACTATTGTTCTTAATGCTTTACTTTCTGTTTGCTCCGCAAGAATCTTTAACGCCGTAGCCATAGATAAACCTGAATTTATCATAGTAGCAAACTGTCTTGTAAATATAACAAGATCATTTAACTTTACCTTTTTAGGTTTTTCTTCTTTACTGAAAGCTAGAGAGAAAAGACCTCGTTTTTTCTTTTCTTCAATCTTTACAGGTAAAAGTCCTTTTTCTCTTAAGAAATTTGCTACCTCTCTTATATCTTCCGCCTCTATTTCCCCTCTGACTAATTCTCCCCTAATATTTCTTGCATTATATTCAAAGGACTTAGCCAATTAAATCACCTCCTGGCCTCACCCCATAAAAGCCTTATAAGCTCTTCTTTGTTAACAGCCCTTTGAAGGGCAACTTCCTCAGTAACAAGATTTCTTCTAACCAAATCTGCTAAAGACTGATCCATTGTCTGCATTCCTAATTTCCCACTTGTTTGAATAACATTATAAATTTGAGGAGTCTTAGCTTCCCGAATCAAACTTCTCACCGCGGGAGTAGCTATTAATATTTCAACAGCAGGAACTCTCCTTGTTCCATCCTTTGTGGGTAATAACTGTTGAGATATTACTCCTTGAAGAACTCCAGAAAGCTGAACTCTAATCTGTTGTTGCTGATGGGCTGGAAATTGATCTACGATCCTTTCAACACTCTGGACTGCGTCTACAGTATGCAATGTCGCCATAACCAAATGCCCTGTTTCTGCTGCAGTAATAGCAATTGAAGTTGTCTCTAAATCTCTCATCTCTCCTACTAAAATTACATCAGGATCTTCCCTTAATGCAGATCTTAAAGCATTAGCAAAAGAATGAGTATCTGTTCCTACTTCTCTCTGGTTAACTATGGACTTTTTATGAGTATGAAGATATTCTATAGGATCTTCAATAGTTATTATATGTTTACTAAAGTTTGTATTTATGTAATCAATCATTGACGCCAACGTCGTAGATTTTCCACTTCCTGTGGGCCCTGTAACTAAAATTAATCCTCTAGGTAGACTTGCTAATTCCTTAAGTACAGGTACAGGAAGACCTAATTCCTGAAAACTTGGAATTTGCCAAGGTATAAGTCTAAAAGCAGCTGCAACACTATTCCTTTGAAAAAAGGCATTAACTCTAAATCTTCCTTCTCCCTTTACTCCCACAGAAAAATCTAATTCTCTTTTTTCTTGAAATCTTTGTTTATTTTCTTCGGTAAGAAGACTAAATATTAACTCAATAGTATCCTGGGGAGTCAAAGGAGAATATTGAGATTGAGGAATTAACTGCCCTTTAATTCTAAAGATAGGTGGGACTCCTACTGTTATATGCACATCAGAAGCATTCTTTTTAATAGCTTCTTGTAAAATATCTATCATAGAAAAATTTGGCATAATCTAAACCTCCTTTTAATCAGCAGCTGTCACTCTCATAACCTCTTCAATAGTAGTAATACCTTCTAAAACTTTAAAAAGACCATCTTCCCTTAAAGTATTCATACCCTTTCTTCTTGCAGCTTCTCTAATAGTTTCCTTTGACACTTTCTTCAAAATTAACTCTCTTATATCATCATCAATAACCATAACTTCGTGAATTGCAGTCCTTCCTTTGTATCCTCTATTATTACAATTAGAACATCCCTTACCCTTATAAAGGGTTATATTTTTAACATCAATATGAAGATGGCTTTCTAAAATTTCCAACTCCTCAGAAGTGGGCTCATAAGAGGTTTTACAATTCGGACATATTTTTCTAACTAATCTTTGAGCCACAGCACCTAGTAAAGAAGAGGAAATTAAAAAGGGCTCAATTCCCATATCAATTAAACGAGTAATAGTAGATGGGGCATCATTGGTATGTAAGGTAGAGAGAACTAAATGTCCTGTTAATGCCGCTTGAATAGCAATTCTTGCTGTCTCTTCATCTCGGATCTCACCAACAAGAATAACGTCAGGATCTTGACGAAGAATTGATCTTAAAGCAGCAGCAAAATCTAACCCTGCTTTAGGATTTACCTGAACCTGATGAATTCCAGGTAGCTGGTACTCCACAGGATCCTCTACAGTAATTATGTTTATATCTGGTGAATTTATCATATTAAGAGATGCATAAAGAGTTGTAGATTTTCCACTTCCTGTAGGCCCAGTTACTAATATAATTCCATATGGGGTTTTGAGCATTTTTAGATATTTTTTATAATTTTCTTCTCTAAATCCTAAGCTCTCTAAAGATAGAGAAATTTCACCTCTTCCTAAGATACGAAGAACTACTTTTTCTCCAAAGACTCCTGGCAGTGTGGAAACACGAAAATCATAAGTATTTCCTTTAATTACCATTTTTATACGACCATCTTGAGGTACTCTTCTTTCTGCAATATCCATATCACTTATTATTTTTATACGAGAAACAATAGGAGCATGATATTTTTTGGCAAAGTTAGCAACTTGATGCAATATTCCATCAACTCTAAATCTTACTCTTACTCCTTTCTCCATAGGTTCTATATGGATATCGCTTGCTCCTTGATCTACAGCTTCCAAAAGTAGACTATTAACTAATTTTGCTGTTGGTCCAGTTTCTTCTCTTATTTCTTCTTCCGAAACTTCTAAAGTTTGCGTTTCTTCTTCAACCTTTGTGAAATCTTCTATTATTTCCTTCATTTCTTGACTTTTCCATAGTCTGTTTATTACTTCTAAGAATTCATTTTTGGGAACTACTACAGGTTCTACTTCGCTCTTTGTAATCATTTTTATATCATCTAATGCCATAATATTTGCGGGATCTACCATAGCAACCACAACCCTATTATTTTCTTTATAGAGAGGAAGAATTAAATCTTGTTTTGCTTTAGAAAAGTTGATCATTTTTGCTATTTCAGGATCAATTTTTATCTCTTTCAAAGACTTAAAGGGAAATCCTAATTGTATACTCAATACCTGTGCAAGTTGATAATCATTTATATATTTAAGTTCAAGCAATGTTTCTCCAAGAGGTTTTGCTCTCTTATGGGATTCTTCAAGAGCAATTTCTAACTGCTCTTTTGTTATTATACCCTCTTCAATAAGAATTTCCCCTAACAATTTTCTTCTCGGAACCCTTGTAGCCTTTTCTGACCTCAGTAAGGCATCTCCTCGAGGAAGAGTATCTTTTACTGCACCAATTATTTTCTCCATAATAAGTTTAGATTTACTTCTTTCTTCTTTTTTACTTTCCTCAGTTTCCTCAACTTCTTTGATAACGCTATTTTCCTCTATTATTTTTTCTTCTGGCTCTTCAAAATTAACTTTCTGTACTTCTTCTACTATCTTCTCTATACTCTCTAAATCTTCCTCTTTTAACTCTATTACCTTTTCTTCAGTTTCCTCTACTATTTCCAGCTCTTCTTTCTCAACATTTTCTATTTTCTCTTCCTTTAATTCAATAATTTTTTCTTGCAAGTCTACAACTTCTGATTTCTCCATTATTAAGGTTTCTTTTTTTAAATTATCCTTAGATGAAACATCTAAAATATAGGGTACTACAGAATAGCCTGTTATAAGAACAATATCATCCACTGCAGCAGGATTTATAGGAAGAGTAAATCCAACATGTAGAGTCTTATTTTCAACTTTTAAGGGTATAAATTTATAAAACTTAGTAAGGAAAGAAGGAATAATTTTTAAGGCTTCAGGATTTGGTTCAGGATTTTCAATACTCATGATCTTCCATTTTAGAATTTCAGAAATAATCTTTATTAATTCAGAAGGTTCTAAGATATTTTGCTCAAGGAGAATTGTTTGTATGTCTTTATTAGAAATTTGCAACATATTAACAAGTCTTTTATAGATTTCTCCTTCTAAAATATTTCTTTCCCTTAGAAAATTTAATATTTTCTCATCAAAGGGTTTAATCAAATTTGCTAAGCCTCCTCTGTTAGTTCACCCTTTTTTATCCAGATTTTTATAAAAAGATTTTCCAAAACTCTAACAGTCCATTTTTTTATCCATATTTCATTTCTATTTAGTGGTGAGACCAAAATAGTATACATTCCCAATCTATTTCCTCCCCATATATCTGTTAATATTCTATCACCAATTACTAAAGTTGTCTTGGGGGAAGTTTTAAGTATGTTTAGAGCTTTTTTAAAAGCTCTATTTCGTGGTTTTAATGCGCCTCCAATAGCAGGTATTTTTGTTATTGTTGAATAATATTTAACTCTCTTTAAAGACCAGTTATTAGATATGATAATTATCTTAAAACCAATTTTTTTTATATACTCTAAAAATTCTAAAGTTTTTGAATCTATACCTTTTTCATTCCACGGAACTATAGTGTTATCAAGATCAAAAATTATTCCCCTAAAGCCTTCTTTATATAGATTCTCAAAATCTATTTTAAAAATGGAATGAATATATCTTTTGGGTTTTAATTCTTTCAACATTTCTTATTTTTTTTGCTTTTGAAATTCTAAATGTTCTTTATAATTCTTTGTAAAATAATGACTTCCATCCCCTTTAGAAACAAAAAACAAATAATCTCCCTCGGGATATAATACTGCTTTTAAAGAAGAAAGAGAAGGAGAAGAAATGGGAGTTGGGGGAAGTCCATGATAAATATAAGTATTATATGGAGAATCTATCTTTAAGTCTTCATAAGTAAGAATTGCTTTTTTAAAATTAAAGATATATTCAACAGTAGCACAAGACTGTAATTTATATCCTTTCTTTAACCGATTAATAAAAACTCCCGCGATTAATGGTCGTTCTTCTTCGAGTTTTCCTTCTTTTTCAACAATTGATGCTAAAATTACCCAATCATTAAGAGAAAAGTTTTTCTTTTCTAATTCCTTTCTCCAGTTCGGAATCTCTTTATTTATTTTTTTAAAAAAAGTATCAATCATAGTTAAAATAATATATTCTTCTTCTACATCCCTTGGGAAATAATAGGTTTCTGGAAAAAGGTAGCCTTCTAAAGAAGATGGAAGATCCTCTGGAAAATACTTTTTAATTCCTCTTATTTTATCAGGATTTTTAGAAAGATTTATAAATTCTTCCCTTGAGATATTTAGTTTATCAGACAAAATATAAGATATATCTTCTAAATTTAAACCCTCAGGAATTGTAACTTTAATTACTAAAGTATCTCCTCGAGAAAGTTTCTTAAGTATCTCTAAAATACTAAGTCGGGGTGAAAGTTCATAATAACCATATTTTAATCTTTCTTCCACCCCAAGAATTTTACACCAGAACCAAAAAATAAATTCAGAGAAAATTAAATTTTTCTCTTTTAGAAGATGTCCAATTTCTAAAGCAGAACTTCCCTTCGGTATATAAAATACTATTTTTTCTCCTTTATTGAAATTTCGTGGAATTATACTAATAGCAAAAAATAGAGCAAAAAATATTAAAAAGAAAAAGAGTAGAATTAAATTACTCTTCTTCCAAATCTTCCTCGTCCAAGTCTTCCTCCCATTCTTCTTCTTCCAAAGCTTCCACAACTCTTTCAAATTCGTCTTCGTCATCAATTTCCTCAAGACTTTCAATGTAATATTCACCATCTTCCTCAGAAATTCTACAACGAAATACATAAATTTCTTCGGGATCATTAGAAGACTTGGGAGAAAGTAAAACATAAGTCTTTTCATCAACTTCTACAAAATCTCTAATAATATACTCATACTTTTGCCCATTCTCATCTTCAAGAATCAAAATGTCTTCTTCATATTGATGTTCTGCCATAAATCACCTCATTAAAAAAATTTTAAGGGATTAAAAATGGTGCCGGAGGCCGGACTCGAACCGGCACGGGTATTGCTACCCTCTGGATTTTAAGTCCAGTGCGTCTGCCAAATTCCGCCACTCCGGCAGAATTTTTAATCCTCTTTTCGAAAGAAAGTTTATCACAACTTTTTTATTTAGTAAAGAGAAAATTGAAACTTGTTTTTATATTAACTTTTAGTGTATAATACATTTACAAGATTTTTAGGCGGTGTAGCTCAGCGGTTAGAGCACACGGTTCATAACCGTGGTGTCCAGGGTTCGAATCCCTGCACCGCCACCATAAAAGTGAAAAACAAAAGAGTTTTAGATCCTTTAGAATATAAAGTTTTAGAATTCATAAATAAAGAGTCGCTTTTAAAACCTTCAGACTCCATTTTAATAGGAATCTCAGGAGGAAGCGACTCTTTTGCTCTTTCTCATATTCTTTTTAACCTTTCTCATATTTTTAACTGGAAATTATCTTTAGCTTATGTTGAACATTTTATAAGAAAAGATACCTTCATAGAAAAGGATCTTATCAAAAAATTTGCAGAAAAAAGAAATTTACCATTATATTTCCTAGAGGTATCTAAAAGATCTTTAAAAGAAAAAGAATTAAGAGAAGAAAGGTATAGGCTATTAGAAAAATTAGCCGAAGAAAAAGGACTAGACAAAATTGCTTTGGGACATACTTTAGATGACCAAATAGAATCCATTATCATGAATTTTTTAAGAGGTATGGGACTTAAAGGGTTAGTAGGGATTCCTATAAAAAGAGGTAAATTTATAAGACCCTTGCTTAATATTAAAAAAGAAGAAATTAGAGAATATTGTAAAAGAAATAATATAATTTATCATGAAGACTATACCAATTTTCTTCCCATAACCTTAAGAAATAAAATCCGTTGGCAATTAATTCCATTTCTTCAAGAAATTTCAGAACATTTTCCAGAAAGTCTAATAACCCAGAAAAAAATTGCAGAAGAGGAAGAGAAATTTTTAAACAAATTCACAGAAGATTATCTGAATAAAGAAGTAGTCAAAAAAGAAGATTATCTTGAAATAAATTTATCAACATGGAAAGATTTAGCATTTCCTATAAAATTTCGAGTTCTCTCTCAAGTATATAGTGGTCTTAATAAAAATCTTTCTTCAAGAGCTATTACGAAAATTATTTTGCAAATAGAGAAACCAAAGGAGGGCTTTTTAGGTAAAATAAATTCTATTGAACTATATAAATCAAAGAATAAGATTTTAATAGTTCCTCTAAAAAAATATGATCAATATTCTATAACATTAAAAATTCCAGGACATGTAGAACTTCCTACTGGAGAGAAGCTTATTGCAGAAGTGGTTGATAGAGAGAACATTAAAAATATTGATTTTCAAAATCCTTTTCATGTGTATTTTGACTATGATAAAATAAACTTAGAAGAGTTAACAATAAGAACTTGGAAAGAGGGAGATAGATTTAAGCCCTTTGGGCTCGGAGGAAGGAGTAAAAAATTGCAAGATTTCTTTATAGACAGAAAGATACCTCGATTTAAGAGGAATTTGATACCTTTAATCCTGGGAAAAAATGAAATTCTTTGGATTGTTGGAATAGGAAGAAGTGATTTAGCAAAAATCGATGAGAATACAAAGAAAATACTTTATATTAAAGTAGAAAAGGAGGTTTAGTATAAAATTGAAGAATATTATGCAAAAATTAATTTTCCTAATTTTAATTATAGTCTTGATATATACCTTTATAAATCCGCCTTTAAATATAAATAAGGGTGCTATAGAGATAAATTATTCTGAATTCTTAAGAAATATTGAAAGAAACGAGATAGCAAAAGTTACTATTAGTGATAGAGAGATCGAAGGAATTTTCAAAAATGGAACAAAATTTTCTGTTACAATTCCTATTCAAGATTCGAAAATAATTGATAAATTAATAGCCCATGATGTAGAGATAGAAGTGAAACCCCCAGAAACTACCCCTTTATGGTTAAATGTTCTTTTAGGATTTGGACCATATTTATTTGTATTTTTCCTTATGTGGCTTCTTCTTCGTCAGCTTCAAGGAAGCAATAATCAGGCTTTTTCCTTTGGAAGAAGTAGAGCTCGAATCTTCTTAGATAATAAACCAAAAGTTACATTTGCAGATGTTGCAGGAGCGGACGAAGCAAAGGAAGAATTAAAAGAGGTAGTAGAATTTCTCAAAAATCCCCAAAAATTTCGTCAATTGGGAGCAAAAATTCCCAAGGGTATTCTTCTTGTGGGACCCCCAGGAACAGGAAAAACCTTATTAGCAAGAGCGGTAGCTGGAGAAGCTAATGTTCCCTTCTTATCCATTAGTGGATCCGAGTTTGTAGAAATGTTTGTTGGAGTTGGAGCTGCAAGAGTGAGAGATTTATTTAATCAAGCAAAAAGATTATCTCCATCTATTGTATTTATAGACGAGCTGGACGCTGTAGGTAGACATAGAGGAGCAGGACTTGGAGGAGGACATGATGAAAGAGAACAGACTTTAAATCAACTCTTAGTAGAAATGGATGGCTTTGATGAAAATACCAATGTTATAGTTCTTGCAGCTACAAATAGACCCGATATATTGGATACTGCTCTTTTAAGACCAGGGAGATTCGATAGAAGAGTAGTCGTGGATAGACCAGATTTAGAAGGAAGAAAAAAAATTCTTGAAGTTCACATGAGAGGAAAACCTATAGCAAAGGATGTTAATATAGAAGCATTAGCAAAGGGAACCCCTGGTTTTGTAGGAGCTGACTTAGCAAATTTAGTAAATGAAGCTGCAATTTTAGCTGCAAGGAGAAATAGAAAAGAAATTACTATGCAAGACTTTGAAGAAGCAATAGAAAAAGTTATTGCAGGACCAGAGAAAAAGAGTAGGATCATAAGAAGTAGCGAAAAGGAAATTGTAGCTTTTCATGAATTAGGACATGCCTTGGTAGGAAAAATACTTCCAAAAGCTAATCCTGTGCATAAGGTAACTATAATTCCTCGAGGATTAGCTCTTGGATATACATTACAAATGCCAGAAGAAGATAGATATTTATTAACAAAGGAAGAACTAGAATCAGAAATTGCTGTATTATTAGGTGGAAGAGCAGCAGAAGAATTAATCTTTGGACAACCCACTTCAGGTGCTGCTGATGACCTTAAGAGAGCAGTAGAACTTGCAAGAAAAATGGTATGCGAGTTTGGAATGAGCAAGAAATTGAAAAATCTTTCTCTTGGAGATCAACATTCTGAAGTTTTTCTAGGAAAGGATCTAATGCAAATTAGAAACTTCAGTGAGGATACAGCAAAAACCATCGATGAAGAAATAAAAGAAATAATCGACTCAGCATATAATAGAGCATTCAATATCTTAAAAACCCATGAAAATGTACTAAGAGAGTTATCTAAAATACTAATAGAAAAAGAAACTTTAGAAGGAGAAGAAATTGATAGATATCTGAAAAATTTTGAAGTTCAAGGTACTACTTTAAAAAATTAAGATTTTTCTTTAATTTCTTTTGCTTTTTCTCTTAATTGTTGGATTCTCTGAAAAATTTGCCAATCCTGAGGATCAAAGGCTCTAAATTTCTTAATTTCTTCTTCTGCTTCTTTTAATTTTCCTTCCTTTATAAAAACTTCAATAAGATTATCTCTTGCAGCAGCATTTCCAGAATCAAGTTCTAGGACTCTCTTAAGAAGTAACTCTGCTCTTTCTAAATTTCCAGATATATACTCAGTCCATGCTAATCCTCTTAAATATTCTGGATTTTCAGGAGATAACTCTAATGCTTTTAAAAAACTTATTTTCGCAATTTCTATATTATTTTCTGCGAGATAAACAAATCCCAAAAGATAATAATATAGAGGATTAAAAGGATCCAAATCTATACTTTTTGTCAACAATTCTTTTGCTTTCTCATAATTTTTAACCCACAAATATAGATCTGCTAAAGTTATTCTAATCCATTGAGATAAATCAAAATCATGAATTTCCTTTAGAAGTTCCTCATATAAGGAAATAGCTTTTAGAAGTTTTCCCTGTAATTTATAATCATCCGCTAACTTTAAAATTTCCTCTATATTATCAAGCATAGATTAAGTATAATATGCAGAAAGAAAAAAGAAAAGAGAAAAAATTGGAGGGAATTTATGATTCTCACTGTTACTTTAAATCCTAGTTTAGATTTAACTTTATTTTTATCCAAATTAAGAATAGGAAGAGTTCACAGATCTGATAAAGAAATTTTAATTCCAGGTGGCAAGGGAATAAATATCTCAAGAACATTAAAAATCTTTAATGAAGATACTTACGTTCTTGGAATATCTGGAGGAAAAACTGGAGAAATATTAGAAGAAGAATTAAGAAAGAGAGAAATTCCCTTTGACTTTGTAAAAATGAAAAAGGATATACGTTTTGCTGTTGGGATAATAGAAACTGAAAACAAAAGACCCACAACAGTTATAAATGGAAGAGGACCTGAAATTTCTATGGAAGATATTTATGAGCTTAAAGAAAAATTTAAGAAATTAATTATAAATTCTAAATTTGTAGTTCTTTCTGGTAGTATCCCTCCAGGAGTTCCTTCAGATATATACTCAGAGTTATTAGATATTTCAGGAAATTATCCTGTGATTAAAGTGCTAGATGCTCAAGGGGATGCATTAAAAATCTCTCTTGAGAAAAAGCCAGATATTATAAAGCCAAATAGAGAGGAGGCAGAAGAAATTTTAGATTTTTCTATAAAAACTAAGAGAGATTTAAAAAGGGCAGGATATTTTTTTAAAGATAAGGGAATTAAATATTCTTTAATAACCTTAGGAGAAAAGGGAGCATTTCTTGCCACAGAAGAAGATATGTTTTTTGCTACTTTACCTCCTATTAAAGGATTCAACTGGGGAGCAGGAGATGCATTTCTTGCAGGCTTTATAATAGGTATTAAAAATAATGATCCTGTTTACGCCTTGAAACTTGCCTACTCTACAGCATATATAAAAATTCAGAAGTTAGAGCTTAAGAAAGAAGATATATCATTAATTTTCAATCTGTTAAATAAAGTAGAAATACAAAAAATAATTTAATAAAAATCTTGACCAATTAAAAGAATTATGATAAGAATATGAAAAATTTTCGGAGGGATCTTATATGAGAGATTTACTTTCAAAAAGAACAAAAACTCCTTCTTCTGATGCTATGTCCAAATTTGTTCTTGCTCAAGACCCTGAAGTTATTTCCTTTGCTGGCGGTTTACCTGATAATAATTTATTTCCCATTGAGGAAATTAAAATATGTCAAGAGGAAATGCTAGAAAAAGAAGGGAAAATTGTTTTTCAATACTCGTCGAGTATAGGAGATACAAATCTTAGAAGTTGGATAGGAGAGGAATTTTTTATAAAATGGGGAAAAACTGTGCCTATAGAAAATATAATTATAACAGAAGGATCTCAACAAGCTTTAGACCTAATTGGAAAATTATTATTAGATCCTGATGATTATGCATTAATTGAGTCTCCTGGATATTTAGGAACAATTCAAGCCTGGAGAGTCTTTCAATCTACATTAATTGGTATCTCTCAGGATGAGAAGGGAATAAATTTGGAAGAACTAGAAGAAACTATTAAAAAACTACCGACTTCTCCAAAAGTTTTATATGTTGTTCCTGATTTTTCAAACCCTGCTGGAACGTGTCTTCCTTTAGAAAGAAGAAAAAAATTAATAGATCTTGCAGAAAAATATAAATTTTATATTGTGGAAGATTTAGCATATAGTCTTTTAGCCTATGATGAGGATACTTTGCCTCCTTTATTAACTCTGAAGGATAGTGATTATCTAATTACCATAGGAAGCTTTTCAAAAATATTATCTCCTGGGTTGAGGACAGGATTTATTGTTGCACCAAAGGATCTAATTAGACCTTTGCGATTACTAAAAGAAGCATCCGATCTCTGCTGTGGAACATATGCGCAAAAATTAATATACTATTTTTGTAAAAATGGTTTTTTGAAAAGTCATCTGGAAAGATTAAAAACTGCATATAAAGTAAAAAGAGATAAATTAAAAGAAGCTCTCAAAACATATTTTTCAGGAAAGGCAGTCTGGAATAATCCTTCAGGAGGTTTTTTCTTCTTTTTGACATTTCCTGAGAATATGGATTGTTATAATTTGGCAGAAAAAGCATTAGAAAATAAAACCAGTTTTGTTCCAGGAGAGGAATTTTTTGTAAATGGAAAAGGAAAAAATACTGCAAGAATATCTTTCTCACAAACTAATGTGAATGATATTTTTGAAGGAGTCCGACGACTTCTTAAAGCTTGGGAAGAACTACAAGAATAATGCTATGGGATTTGATAATAATTGGTGCAGGACCTATTGGTAATTTTACAGGCTATCTTTCTGCCTCTTTAGGACTAAAAGTTGTCATATTGGAAGAACATAATAAAATTGGAGAACCTCTTCATTGCTTAGGAAAATTAAGTGTTCATGCTTTTAAGGAATTTCTCCTTCCTCAAGATTCTATTCTTTTCCCTTTAAAGGGAGGCTATTTTTATTCCCCTTCAGGAAAAGAGATAAAATTAAAAAAAGAAAAAGAAGATTCGTATATATTAGATAGAGTAAAATTCGATGAAAAATTAGGAGAGATTTCAGAAAAGAAGGGAACAAAAATATTACTTGGATCAAAAGCCTTTGGTATTGAACATTTTAAAGGATATAGCGAAGTATACTATAAAGAAAAGGAAAGAATAAACAAGATAAAGGGAAAAGTAATTGTAGATGCTGAAGGGGCGAAAAGACAATTTTTAAGAAATTTAGGAATTTCAGTGAATCCATTTTTAATTGGTTTTCAATATGAAGTATCTGGAATATCTTTAAAAGATAAAGAATGTGTTGAATTATACTTTGGAGAGAAATATTCAAAGGGATTTTTTTCTTGGATTTCTCCTTTTAAAGATAATTTAGTAAAGATCGGAGTTGCAGTTTATCCGAAAAATAACCCTCAAATTTTTTTAGATAATCTAATATTTAAAATAAAAGAAAGGATAAAGAATTTAAAGATTGAAAAAAGATACTCTGGAATTATCCCTTTATATGGACCTTATGAAATGTATATTCCTCCAAACATAATTGTAGTAGGAGATGCAGGAGGATTTAATAAATCTACCACAGGTGGAGGAATATACTTTGGACTCAAGGGAGCCAAGATAGCAGTAAATCAGATTTACAGATATCTTGAGACAGGAAATTTAAATTTTTTAAAAAACTATCCCAGACTAATAAAAAAATCTTTTGGAAAAGAACTATTTTTCACTGGATTTATAAGAAGATTTTTAAATAAACTTTCTGATAAAGATCTAGAAGAAATATGGGATATTATTTTAAAAAATCCCGACGTGATCAAAAAGTTAGAAGAAAAAGGAGATACTGCCTATCAATCCTCAATTCTTTCTGCTATTCCTTCAATAATTTCAAATCCTAAAAACTTAAAATCAATTAAATTTATTCCTTTTTTATTCAGAGCATTGCTTGAAAACATATAAAAAAAGGGGCCCCCACGTGGGAGCCCCTTTTTATGATTGCTTAGATTAGAAGCTCACTGAAGTTGTTACACTAGCAGATAGATCTTTTAATGGATCAGTTGTTAATGTTCCTAATGCCTTCTTAAGTACTGTAAAGTTTACATTAACCTTAGGAGCAAGCTCTAGATCCGCGGAGATTTTTCCTGCAGCAGTAGTAGTACCTTCATAATGTGTAGTTACAAAGGCTGATAGTTTAAGATTTGGTGCAAGTTTATAACTTCCCTCTACTGTTAACTTTGTAGTATTAAGATCAGCAATCTTTGTCAGATCTGGCATATCTGCCACAACTTTGAAGGAGTAAGGATCCATTACTGCAGAAACCTCTACATATCCTGCATATTTATTTGTTTTTAGATCAGCAGAGAGCCATGTCTTATATGCAAAGGGAGCAATAGTTCCCTCTACTGTTCCCTTTACTGTTACGCCAGGTGTAGCTGTTACATCAGAGACTGTAACCTCTCCCGTTACTTTTGCCTGAGGAGTCACTGGATAGCTTGCAGATGCATAAAGTTCTAATTTATTATCTTTATATGTCGCTTTTAAGGTGGAGCTTAGTCCTTTTGCAAGTATATCTTCGAGAGATGTTCCAGCTAACAAATTAAATATTGCATTGTCATACATAATTTCACCGAAAAGTTTAATTCCCTTTGCAATAGAAGTATCAACATCTATACCAAGAGGCCCAGTTATAAATAGAGCAGTGGTTAAGGTAGTATGAGTTGATAAAGTACCAAATATATTGAAGTTTATATTACCTACACTCCCATAAACTTTACCTACAATAAGATCTGTATATGTTCCATCAAAACTTCCATCAACTCCAAGACTTGCTTTTATTCCTTTAAATGGTAATTCTGCAGATGCTACTAATTTTGCAGTTTTTGCTCCTACAAGCCCATTGACATCTACTGCGAAATTGCTACTTGCAGTATGATCATAGACAAGAGAAACATTCTTTATTCCAAATACTGCTTCTGATACACTAACATCTAATTTATTAAGTTTAGGATCTATTTTCGAAGTTATACCCTTGAGAGATATACTTGTAGATATTTTTACGCCATCTACAGGTACAAATGTTAAATTCAGAGTTGTAGAATCATCAACAACAATATTTTTTGCTTCTCCAAATTCCTTCTTTGCAGTAACAGAAGTAGATCCACTTACTGTAAATTTAGCAATAGATTTCTCAATTCCTGCTACCTTTTCCTGAACACTAGATATTGATTCTTCAAGAGAAGAAACTTTTTCTCCCAAGCTTGTAAGACTTATTGCTAAATCATCAACGAGAGTATAAAGGTTTTCAGTTCCAACGTCTATTTTTTCTATTGTTGCTAATAATTTATCTACTTCTATAATCACTTCTAATACTTCTGGTTTCAATCCTGATTCAATAAGAGATACTCTATCAGCCAATTCTGCTACTTGATTTTGCAAACCTGCTATATCATCTTTTATTGTAGGTAATTCTTCAACAAGAATGGCATCTACATCAGCTCTTAAAGCCTCAAGAGTATCACTATGTTCCTCAACTAAGAGTCTTAATTCTTCTACATTTGGAATTTCTATCTCTGCTAATTTTTCCTCTAATAGCGCAATTACTTCGTCCATTGTAGGTCTATCAGTGAGAAGAATTTCTACATCAGATACTCTAACTTCAAGATCTTCTACCATAGCTGATAAATTATCAACAGTTTCAGTTAATCCCTCAAGAGCATCTACTCTTTCAGAGAGAGAAATAAGATTAGATGATAGATCATCAGTTACTACTAATAAATCAGAAAGTCCACTTTCTAAATCTGATATAAGTGCCTCAACATTATCTAATCTTTCAACAACACCTGATATTTTTTCCTCTACTTCATATAAGCTTGCTTTCTCAGTTAATGCTACCTCTACATCTACTAATCTACGGTCAATATCTCCTACTAATCCCTCTAAATCACTTACCCTACCAATTAGCTCTTCCATTACTTCTCTTGTTATTTTTTCAATTAGTTCCTCAAGTTTTACCTCCACTACCGCTCTGATCTGTTCTTCAGTCACTTCTATCTTTTCAATCTCTGCAATTTGAGTAGCAAGATCTGCAATTTGCAATTCTAAATCTTTAACTGAGCCCTCAAGAGCATCTATTCTCTCAGAAAGAGAGATTAAGTTAGATGATAGATCATCAGTTACTGCCATTAAGTCAGAAATTCCATTTTCTAAAGTTCCAATACGTATATCTAAATCTGATACAACTGCCTCAACATTATCTAATCTTTCAACAATACTTACTAATTTGTCTTCTATTAATGCCTCTACTTCTTCTAAACTTACCTTCTCCGTTAATGCTACCTCTATCTCAGATAACCTGCTATCTAAGTCTCCTACTAACCCTTCTAAATCACTTAATCTTCCCTCTAATTCACTTATGTCAGGTATCTCTATCTCTGCTATCTTCTCTGATATTAATGCCTCTACTTCTTCTAAACTTACCTTCTCCGTTAATGCTACCTCTACCTCAGATAACCTGCTATCTAAGTCTCCTACTAACCCTTCTAAATCACTTAATCTTCCCTCTAATTCATCTAATCTTGATACTACATCTCCTAAACTTTCATCAACTATAGTTTTTACATCTTCTAAAGAAGCTTTTCCTTCCAACGCAGACTCTACATCAGCCACTCTTCCTGATAATTCATCTAATACTGCCATTAAATCATCTACCTTACTGCCTAAGAGAGTTAATTCTTCGCTAAGCTCCTTCACTAAGGTTTTTAGTTCTGCAATATCTTTTGCTGGAATAGCAAGCTCTGCAAGTTTGAATTGTTGAATTAATTTATAAAGCAGAACCGCTATTTGGTATCTTGTAACATACATGTCACCACCAAAAGTATCAGGTTTTATTCCTGCAATTATTCCTATCTCTGAGAGGTATTTTACTGCTTCTGCTGCCCAAT
The DNA here is from genome assembly GCA_025060475.1 of Dictyoglomus sp. Taxonomy (NCBI): domain Bacteria; kingdom Pseudomonadati; phylum Dictyoglomota; class Dictyoglomia; order Dictyoglomales; family Dictyoglomaceae; genus Dictyoglomus; species Dictyoglomus sp. The sequence continues at coordinate 50,492 of JANXBZ010000001.1, forward strand.
GAGTGGGAGGAACATCTTTAAATCTAGTCTTTACTTGAGCAAAAGTCAACGAAGATAAACCTAAACATAAAATTAAAGTAAATATCAAAAATTTTCGACTCATGCTACCCTCCTTAACAAATAATTTTTAGAGAGAGTTTCCATTACCCAGATAAGGTAATGAACTTCCTCTCTAAATTACAGAGGGGAAAAAGTACATTGATAATTTTTAAAAAATTCCTTTCTTTAATCACCTCCTTTTGTATAATTGTTGACTTTATTTTATCACTAAAATTACAATTGTGTCAAATTTTAAATTCTTTATCTTTATATTTTAAAATAACCTTTTAGAAAAGCCTCCTCTGCTGTTTGACTTTCATGAAACCTTTCGTATAATAAATTAATATATAACTATGGAGGTATCAATCATGGGAAATATATTATTGGGAATTCTAATTTTATTAATAGCGGTTGATCTAATATTAAGACTAAAAAAAATAGAGAAACCTAAAATGCAAAAATTTAAAGACCTTAAAGAATTTAAATCAAATACTATTATGTTAGACTCAGCTGTTGCACCAATTTATTGGGCATATTTAATAATAAAACATGGCTTAGAAAGAGGAAAAGACTTTAAGATTCAAAAAGAAGAAACTAAAATTGGAAGAGATGAAGGAAATGACATAATTTTTTCTCATCCCACAGTTTCAAGGTTTCATGCAAAAATTATAAGAGAGGGAGAAAACTATTACATAGAAGATTTGAATAGCGCTAATGGAACATTTGTAAATGGTATAAAAATCCAAAGAGAGTTATTACATGATAACGACATTTTACAATTTGGAGATATAGTCTGTATATTCAAGAAGATTTAAGTTTTTTAGTATATATTAAAAGATAATCGAAACCCGCTATCAAAGATAAAAAAAGACCTATAATAAAGATAATTTCTGCAAAGGAAAGTTTAATTAAAATCATAATAACAGAGATAGAAGTAAAAACTGTTGCGAGTTTACCGAAAATTCGTGACGATATAATCTCTATCTTTTTTGAAAGAAAATAGAGACCTATTAGTATCATTAAACTTTCTTTTATAAAAAAAACTATTACTAAAAAAAAGGGAAGATAACCGTTTAAACCAAAATATAGAAGGCTCGTTATAATAATAATTTTGTCAGAAACAGGGTCTAAAATTTTTCCTAAATTACTAACTTGATTCAATTTACGCGCTAAGTATCCATCTAATATATCACTTAAAGCTGATAAAAGAAAAAGAATTAAAGCTAAGAAAAAATTTTTATCAAGTAAAGAAAAAATGTAAAAAGGAATTACAATAAACCTTAAAATTGTTATTAAATTTGGAATAGAAATTACTTGTGTAATATCATTAAGCCAGCACCTATTCCACCCGCATCTTCTCCTAATTCCGCCCATGCAAAACTCACTCTCTCTTTCACATAATTTAAGGCTCTTTTATAAAATTCCTCTCTCATAGGCTTTGCAATATATTCTCTTACATTAGCAACTCCACCGCCTATAACTATTCTTTCAGGATCTATAATGTGAACATAGTTAGCTAATGCAATACCTAAATAATATCCAGCATAATTGAAAATATGCAGAGCTAAATCATCTTTCCTTTCCGCAGCTTCCAAAATGGTTTTAACAGAAACTTTATTTAAATCCCCATCACAAAGTTTCCAAATAATACTCTCTGAATGTTGAGGTAATAAATTTCTTGCATATCTCTCTATAGCGCTTCCAGAAGCAATAGCTTCTATACAACCCCTATTACCACAACCACATAAAGGTCCATCAGGAAGAACTGTTGTATGTCCAAATTCTCCGGCGATACCGTGAGCTCCTCTCCAAATTTTACCATCAAGAATAATTCCTGAACCAATACCCGTTCCAATTGCTATTGATAGCATAGTTCTTGTTCCTTTTCCAGCTCCAACAAGCCATTCTGCCCAAGCTATTAAATTTACATCATTTTCTATTTCTATGGGAAGATCAAAAAAGATAGAAAGTGCTTCCCCAATAGGAACTTCTTGTTTCCATTCTTCACCTAAATTAGGAGCATAAATTGCTACTGATCTTTCTCTATCAACAATACCTGGAAATCCAATCCCAATACCTTCAATATCTCCTAAACCTAATTTTGCTTCCTCAAGGACTTTTATAATCATTTCTTTTATTTTCTTAATAACTTGATCTTTACCCTTTTCTACCTCAGTTGGTCTCTTATCTCTTGCTAAAATATTTCCCTTTTCATCTACTAATAAGACATTTATCTTTGTTCCACCAAGATCCACACCTATTGCTCTAGGCATCATCAACCTCCCTATCTGCTAATAATGAATTCGAAAGTCAAACTTCTCATAGATTCTTCAAGATAAATATCAGGTATAATAAATCTACCTGGAAGTCTATATGAAGGAATATAGAAAAGAAGAATGCCACTTACAGTAGCACCAGGAAAAATTCTTCCATCCTTAAATTTCATAAGATCAAACTTTTCTATTAATTTTACAAGCTCCTTTTCCTTCCTTTCATCTCCAAATTCAACGAAAAGAGAAAATTCAGGAGGTTTTTGAGAAGAGAAAAGAAACTCTAATGAGAACCGAGGATAGGGTTCTATTCTCTGATATGTTATTTCTCTTAGAGGTGAATATTGTCTATTTAATGAATCAATAATTACTGATTTAATTAAAGGATAGGCCCATATAGCTTCTTTCCTTAAATTGGTAATTTCTAAATTAATTACTAGAATATCTTTAGATAAAGTAGTCCACTCATAAGGATCAAGAAGAGAAAGTCTTATTTCTACTCCCTCAATATTAATAACTTGAGGCTTTATAGCCAGAGGTTTAACACAACCAGCGACTATAGTTATTACTGCTAAAAAAAATAAAAATACTAATTTTTTCATTTTTTATCCTCCCTTCTTTGTTTCATTTTACAATAAAGATTATTTAAAAGCAATTATCTATACTTAGCTCTCTTGACTTGACAAGTTACTTGATTATTTTATATATATTTTAATTAGATATACTGAGGGGTACACTTATTTCCTCCAAAAACTATAAGGGCTCTTATATTCTTTATAAAAACATACTCTAAATTCCATAGGAGGTGAAAAGAAATGAAAAAATTAGGGACCGTAGCTTTTTTGAGTACTTATCCTCCTCAAGAATGTGGTATTGCAACTTTCACTTATGATTTAGTAAATGCTATAGATAAATATTTTCCATATATTAATACCCAAGTTATAGTGATAGAAGAAAACGACAAAGAGTATAAATTTAATAATAAAGTGGTCTTTAAAATTAAAGAATACAATCCAAGTGATTATATTCTTAGTGCTCGATATATAAATAAAAGTAATATTGATATGGTTAACATTCAACACGAGTTTGGAATATTTGGGGGAAAAGATGGAGAGTATTTAAATCTTTTTCTAGATGTTATTAAAAAACCCGTTATTACAACTTTACATACTGTTCTTACTCAACCTCGTGAAGAACAAAAAAGGATAATTCAAAAGATTGCTCAAAGAAGTGAAAAATTAATAGTTTTAAGTAATACTGCAATTCAAATACTTAATGATGTCTACTCTATACCCAAAGAGAAAATTACAGTTATTCATCATGGAGTGCCGATATATAATTCTTTATCTAAAGAGGAAGCAAAACAAAAGTTTGGTCTTTCAGATAAATTAGTTATTTCCACTTTTGGACTAATAAATCCAGGAAAGGGTATAGAGTATGCTATTGAAGCAATATCTTTTCTTGTTGAAAAATATCCCAATATAGTCTATCTAATTCTTGGGGAAACTCATCCTAAAGTAAAGAAAATATACGGCGAAGACTATAGAGAAAAACTGATAGCCAAAGTAAAAGAGCTTAATCTAGAAAATAATGTTATATTCGTAAATAAGTATTTGACTAAAGAAGAACTAATAGAGTATTTAATAGCAACAGATATTTATATTACTCCATATTTAAATAAAGAACAAATTTGTAGTGGAACTCTTGCTTATGCAATTGGCTTTGGAAAAGCTATAATATCTACACCATATCTTTATGCAGAAGAAATGCTAAGTAATAACAGAGGAATCTTAGTTGATTTTAGAAATGCTAAAGCAATTTCTGAAGCTATAGATAGAATTCTAAAAAATCCAGAGTTTATGAAAACTCTAGAGAAAAAAGCATTGGAATTTGGAAAACAAATGAAGTGGCCCTATGTGGCTTTAAAATATGTATTTTTATTTAAATCCATAATAAATTTCCCAAAAAGAGTCGAAGTTTTATATTAACACTTTGGAAAGGAGGTGTAGGATACCCTATGATAAAACTTCCAGGATATCCTACCCTTACCCTTTCCCATTTAAGAAGACTTACTGATGATACGGGAATAATACAACATTCCAAATATTCTGTACCTGACAGAAAAACTGGCTATACAACTGATGATAATGCAAGAGCCTTAATAGTAGTAGTAAAATATTATGAGATAACTAAAGATAAGAATATTTTGGAGTTTATTATTAAATATTTAAGCTTCATACAACATGCCCAGAAAGAAGACGGATATTTCCATAATTTCATGAATTACAATCGAGAATTCATAGATGAAATTGGATCAGAAGATTGCTTTGGGAGATGTCTTTGGGCTTTAGGTTATATGATAGGACACATAGATATTTTCAACTTACACTTAGCAGGAAGAGAAATATTTGAAAAGGCATTAAGAAATATAAAAAATCTAAATTCTCCAAGAGCAAAAGGATACAGTATCCTTGGCCTTTATCATTTTCTTGAAAAATATAAGAAAAAAGAGATTTTAGATTATATAAATGAACTCTCAGAATCTCTTGTAAATCAATATAAGCACAATAAAGAAGAAAAATGGGAATGGTTTGAGGAGTATCTTACCTATGGAAATGCTATCATTCCTATGGCTTTATTTTATGCTTATGATTTAACAAAAAATTTAGAATTCTTAAGAATTGCAAAAGAAAGTACAGAATTTTTAATAAGAAATTTAATTAAAGAAGATTATTTAGATGTAGTAGGAAATAAAGGATGGTACTATAAAAACGGTATAAAAAGCGAATATGATCACCAACCTATTGAAGCAGGATATATGACTCTTCTATTTTTATCAGCTTATAATACTACTTTAGAGAGAAGATATTTAGACTTTGCTTGGCTTTCCTTTGATTGGTTCTTTGGAAAAAACAAAAATAGTAAAGTTTTATATGATGAAGAAACAGGAGGATGCTTTGATGGTCTTACTCCTGAAGGTGTTAACCTTAACCAAGGAGCAGAATCTTTATTGGTTTTTCTTTTAGCTTACTTATCCTTATATCAATATTTTGAGAAAATTAGACATGAAAGGGATTTATGTATTATTAATGCTCTTAAGTAAAGATGAAAAGTTTAAAGTTTGAATTAATTGGAGATATTGATTTTCTCTTAAGTTCTGAAAGTATAGAAACTCTATTTAGAAAAACTAAATAATGTAACTATCTTATAATTCTTGACAAAACTTTTTCTGATTATTAAAAATTAATTTTAGTCGTAGAAAAAAATAAGGAGGTGACGCTGGAATGCCAATCTATGAATTTATCTGCATTAATTGCAATGAAAGATATGAAATAATGACTACCTTAGGAGATGAACCTCCAAAGGTATGTCTAAAGTGCGGAGGAACCTTAAAAAAAATGTTTTATCCAGTAGGAATTGTATTTAAAGGTTCAGGATTCTACACAACCGATTATAAAAAGAAATCGGAAAAAACTGATAGTGAAAATAAAGATACGGGGGAGAAATAAAAAATCTCCCCTTTTTATTCTCTTTTCATACATAATACGATTAATCGATGAGAAGCTAAACTATACTTATGACCCTCATAATCACCAATAAATCTTAAAACTTTAAACCCTTCTTCTTCTAATAAATTACTTAATTCACTAGCAGTATAAAGGTAAATCTTTCTAAAAAATTCCCTCACTTCTCCAGACTCCCTATTATATACAATCCTTCGGGATATATAATATCCACTTTCAGGCTCAAATTTATGCTCTGAAAGGAGTACAAACTTATCCATTATATTCCAAGAATATGGAATAAAATGTCTTAATAATGCTTCTCTATTTTCAATATCTATGAATAATTTTCCTTGAGGTTTTAATATCTTATATATCTCTCTTAAAGTTATTTTATCTTCTCTATACGAATGTAAACCAAAACTTGTATATAAAGATAAGACTACATCAAATGAATAAGTTAATTGATTTAAATCTTTATATTCTATGGGATAAAATTCCAAATTTATAAGATTTTCCTCTCTTGCAGTTTTTTTAGCAATTTCTAAAAGCTCTAAAGATCTATCTACGCCAATAACCTTATAACCTCTCTTTGCCATCTCTATACTATGCCTTCCAAAACCACATCCTAAATCTAAAATCAACATGTTCTTTTTTAAAGGAATCACTACTTCTAAAAAATCTACTTCTTTTCTTGTTCTTTCTGGTGTTAAATGACGAGCTAAAAACTCATAATAAGATCTACTAAAATATTCATCTCGCCAATCTCTGTTTTTCTCCATATTTTTGTTTTAAATAGTATAAAAGAATTGTTAAGTCACCTATGTTAACCCCTGGAATCCTCTGCGCTTGCCCAAAGGTTTGAGGTCTTATTTTTAGCAATTTATCTCTACCTTCGCGAGAGAGATGAGGAATATTTTCATAATCAAAATCTTCTGGAATTTTTAAGTCTTCATATTCTTTAAATTCTGCTATTTTTGACAATTCTCTTTGAATATATCCCTCATACTTTATTTCAATCTCTACTACTTCTTTCCAATCTTTTCTTAACTCTCCACCTAAATTCAGCTTATCAAGATCTTCATAAGTAATCTCAGGTCTTTTTAAAAGATTATTTAAAGAAATAGGGGTCACTAAAGGGTTTGTTCCTTTCTCTTCTAAAAGTTTATTTAATTCTTGAGTTGGAGAAACAATTGTCTTAACTAATCTCTTCTTTTCGGAGGCTATAGCTTCCATCTTCTCTTGAAACATTTTCCATTGATCTTCGCCAATTAATCCCAATTTATATGCCTTTGGAGTTAATCTCTGATCCGCATTATCACACCTCAAAATTAACCTATATTCCGCGCGAGAAGTTAGAATTCTATAAGGTTCATCTACTCCTTTAATAACTAAATCATCAATCAGTACTCCAATATATCCTTCGTCTCTTCTTATTATTAGAGGTTCTTTTCCTAGAAGACTTAATGCAGCATTAGCCCCTGCAATAATTCCCTGTGCAGCAGCTTCTTCGTACCCAGTAGTTCCATTAATCTGTCCTGCAAAATAAAGTCCCTTTATCTTTTTTGTTTCTAAAGTTAACTTCAACTGATGAGGATATACAAAATCATAAGCGATAGCATATCCTGGACGTATTAACTCCACCTCTTCCATACCTGGAATAGTTCTCAGAATTTTCAATTGAATTTCTTCAGGAAGACTTGTATATATTCCTTGAACATAAAGCTCAATAGACTCTTTACCTTCGGGCTCTAAAAAAACCTGGTGGGTTTCATGATTAGGAAACCATATATATTTTTCTTCAATAGAAGGACAATACCTTGGTCCCTTTTTAACCATTCCACCAATTCTTGATGCAGTTAAATGAATATTTGCCAAAACAACGTCTCTTGTTTTTAGTGTAGTTCTTGTAAGATAAGATGGAATTTGTTCTCTATATTCAGGTTTTTCCCAAAAAGAGAAAGAAGGTAAAGATTCGTCCCCAGGTTGTGGAATAAGTCTATCAAAATCTACAGTTCTTTTGTCTACCCGGGGTGTAGTTCCTGTATTAAATCTTCCTAATTCTAATCCTAATCTTCTTAAAGCATCCGAGAGTCCAAAGGAAGGAAATTCTCCCATTCTTCCTGCAGGTTTTGACCACGTACTAATATGAATCACACCGTTCAGAAAAGTTCCCGGAGAAATGACTATTCTTTCCCCATAGATCTCTTTTCCTGTAGATAATATTACTCCTTTTACCTCGTTATTTTCTACAATAATCTCTGTAACTTCTCCTTGATAAATCTTTAAATTACTCTGTTGTTCCAAAAAATGCCTCATTAGTCTTGGATATTGCCATTTATCTACCTGAGCCCTTAAGGCTCTTACTGCGGGCCCCTTTGATGTATTTAACCACTTAACTTGAAGCATACTTTTATTTGTTATTCGTCCAATAGCTCCTCCTAAGGCGTCTATTTCCAGTATAAGTTGTCCCTTTCCTGGACCTCCCATAGCAGGATTACATGGGAGCCAGGCAAGAGTATCATAATTCATAGTTATAAGTAAAGTCTTCACTCCTAAGCGAGAAGACGCATATGCTGCCTCACAACCAGCATGTCCTCCACCGACTACAATTACATCATATCTTTCCATTTCTACCTACCATTAGAATTCCTAATTTTACCAATATAAATATAATTAAACCTAAAGTACCTGTAAGAATAAGTAATGCTATCTCTTTATTATAATACAAAAGAGATAAAATAATAGCAATTAAACTCATAGATATAGTTATAAGATAAATAAAACCAATACTTTGTCTTGTATCCATACCTATTTTTAAAAATCTATGATGAATATGATCTTTGTCAAATTTCCAAGGAGGTCTTCCCTCGATTATTCTTCTAATTATTGAAAAAATCGTATCTAAGATAGGAAATCCTAAAATCATGATAGGAACGAATAAGTTTATTAATGTACTAAACTTTAACACTCCAGTTATAGATATAGCAGACAGCAAGAAGCCTAAGAACATAGCTCCTGAATCTCCCATAATTATAGATGCAGGAGGAAAGTTAAAAAATAAAAATCCCAATACTCCTCCTAGCATTGTAGAAAGAAAAATTGCAGTTTCCATTCTTTTTAATAAAAGAGCGATAATTAGAAGAGAGAAAGAAGCTATAGCGGAAACACCTGCTGCAAGCCCATCTAATCCATCAATAAAATTCATAGCATTAGTTATGCCCAAAAGCCACAAAAAAGAAAAAACATATGCTAACCATCCCGAAATAGTTATATCTGTATATGGAATCTTAAAGGATTCTAGTCTTATACCTATAAAAACTGAAACTAGTATTGCTAAAAAAGTTAACCAAAATTTAGGCGCAGGTTTTAACTCAACAAAGTCATCTATTAATCCAATAATAAAGATCAGACTTCCTCCTAAAAGAACTTTTTCAATAATTATGGTTTTATTAAATATAAGATTCACTAGTAGAATTGATAAATAAAAAGCTACACCACCTATTCTAGGAATAGGTTTATCATGAACTTTCCTCTCATTTGGATAATCTAAAACTCTGAGCTTAAAAGCTATATTTCTAATAATAGGGGTTAAGATTATCGAAATTATAAAAGAAATAAAGAAAGTTATATATAACATCATTGTTTCTCCTTTTTATCCTTTAATTCATATGCTAATATAATCGCCTGTGCAATTTCCTTCATAGGCTTTCTCTTATCCATACTAGCCTTTTGAATTAACCTAAAAGCCTCATGTTCTTTCAATCCTTCAAAATCCATAAGAAGACCCTTCGCTCTATCTACCAATTTCCTTGTTTCTAAAGCATCTTTCAAATCTTTCACTTCCTCTTTTAACTGTATAAATTCTTTAAATCTTGCTATAGCTATCTCAATAGCAGGAAATAAATCTGTTTCTTTAAAGGGTTTTACAAGATATGCTACGATACCTACTTCTTTTGCTTTCTCTACCAATTCTTTATCAGAATAAGCAGTTAAAAAAATAACAGGAGCAATTTCTTCTTCTGTTAGAATCTTAGCAGCCTCTATACCATCCATTCCAGGCATTCTAATATCCATTATAACTACGTCAGGTTTTTCTCTTCTTGCAATACTTACAGCAGACCGTCCATCAGAAGCTTCTCCTATCACTTGATATCCCTGACTTTCTAAAAGTTCTCTTAAGTCCATTCTTACAATAGGCTCATCCTCTGCAATTAAGACTTTTACTGATTTTTTCATTTTTAAATCCCCCTTACTTTATTTTAAAGTTTTCCTTCAGATTATTTAATATAGAATAATCAGTCATATCCCATCTAAGAGGAGTAATAGAGATTTTTCCATTTTTAATTGCTTCTATATCTGAGCCCTTCCCATTATTTTCTCTTAATTCCCCATAAATCCAATAATATTCTCTTAACCATGGATCTAATCTTTTTTCCACTCTATTTTTATAATGAAATTTACCTTGATAGGTAAATTCAACCTCTACATTCTCTAAGCTTTCAAGAGGAGGAATATTAATATTAAGAAATACCCCATAAGGAATAAATTTTATAACTAAAGGTATAATCTTTAAAAGAAAATCACAGGCAATTTCAAAATCTTTTTCTCTTCCCTCAGGAGATACAGAAATCGAAATAGCAGGAATACCATTTATAGCAGCCTCTCTCGCCCCAGAAACAGTTCCAGAATAGATGACATTATTTCCCAAGTTGTATCCTTTATTTATTCCAGAAATAACAATAGAAGGAGGATAAGGTAAAAGAGAATAAAGACCTAAAAGAACACAATCCGCAGGAGTTCCATTACTGGACCATATTTTAACACCTTCTTTACTTATGTAAGGATAGACACGTAGGGGTTTATGAAATGTAAGAGCATGACTTCCCCCACTTCTTTCCCTTTCGGGAAGAATACCATATATTTCTCCAAAAGATTTGAATTTATTAATAATAACTTCTAACGATGGAGAATTTATTCCATCGTCATTTGTTATAAAAATAATCATAAATTATCTTCTTGTCTCTCCTTTGCTAAGAAGTATAATATATTATACTATAAACTTATTGCTTTTCTTTCAATTTTAAATATATTATGGTATAATTCCCAAGGTAAATTTTAGAAAAATAAAGAAGGAGAGGGATATATGGCACATACAAAGTCAGCAATTAAAAGAATTAAAATTAACGAGAGAAATAGGATTAGAAACAGATTAAGATTAGGAAGAATTAAGTTTTATACTAAAAAATTTCTCTCGCTTTTAGAGGAAAACAAAATTGAAGAAGCAAAACAGATTCTTCCGCAGGTTATCAGTGTTATTGATAAGGCAGCCCAAAAGGGAACGTTACATAAGAACACTGCTGCGAGAAAAAAATCTCGGCTTATGAAACTTTTGAGAGAAAAGTTAGCAAGTTTAAGTTAAAACTTTTTATTTATTCTTATTAAAAATTTTTCTAATAATATTCTTGGATTTTTACTTGTAGATTTAATTTCCTGATCTAACTGCCGCAGAAGAAAATACAACTCAAAAAGTTCTGCGGCAGTAAAATTTGTTAAATTTTGAAGAGTTTTTTTAATCACAAAAGGGTGCAAATCAAGTTTTTCTCTGATTTCTTCTTCTGAAAAACCCTCTTTTGATAAAGCATAAATTCTTAGAATTTGTCTAATTTGCTTAATAATTATATCTAATATTACCATTGGATGAATACCTTCATTCCATAAAGTATCTAGTCCGCTAAGAAGTAAATATACATCTCTTTTATATAGAGCATCTAAAAAGGTAAAAAATGCTACTTCCTTTGGGGATGAAACTTTCTTAAGATCTTCTAAAGTAACTTCTTTTCTTTCTCCAACAAAAGAAACCACTTTCTCTAGTTCTTTATATAAAAAAGCTAAATTGTCTCCCCACGATATGGTTAAAAAATACTGAGCGTCAGAATCTAATGTAATATTTAATTCCTTAAGCTTTTCATTTAGCCATCTCCTAACACCTTCTGCCCTTAGTTTTGAAAATTCAACAATTCCATTTCCAGGAATAATCTTTTCCAAATAGTTTTTTTTCTTAATCTCTTCTTCCCCATTCGCCATGAAAACAATACAAGTATTCATAGGTTTTTTTAAAAGAGAAATAATCTTATCTTTTTCCTTTGGTTCCTTTAAATTTTGACAATGTCTTATAACTAGTAATTGATTTTCAAAGAGAGGAGGAGCCTCCAGAAAAGGAATAATCTCTTTCCATGTTATATCTTCTCCAAAGAATACATGATAGGAGGCGCTCTTAAATCTATTTCTTAATGACTCTAATGCATCCTCCATAAGAAATTTTTCTTCTCCAATGAATAGATATACTAGTGGAATTTCCTTTTGTTTAATTAATTTTTTAAACTCCCAATAATTCATTTCTTGTATTCTTTAAAATAAAAGGAAAAATAATAAGTATCAAACTTAGTATCAAACTAATTTTATAATTTATAAGTATAAATTGCAAACCAGAGAAAAGTATATTTATAAGAAATTCAATAATGGATATTAGGAAAGAAGTGAATGGAAAAATATTCAAGAGAATTAATAAAAATGAAAGAAAAAGAATCAAATGAAAAATTGGAATAGAAAAAAGATTCCCAATGAGAGATAAAATATGAACTCTTTCAAAAAAATAAATATTAAAAGGCATGAGAAAAATAAATAACCAAAAAGAAGATTTCCATAAGTCTTGATAGTATTTTTTAATTAAGGGAATTTTAAAAGATGGAGTCAATATAAGTCCAAGAGTTGCGAGATAAGATAACTGAAAACTAATATTGAAAATATTTAAAGGTGAAAAAATTAGAGAGATTAAACAAACCATAAAGAAAGAATTAATAATATCTTCTTCTCTTATAAAATTTTTTGCTAAGATACTATAAAAATACATAAATACTGCCCTCAATACAGGAGGTTTATTTCCAACTATAAAAGCATAGAAAAATAAGAATAAACTTATAACAAACCTTAAATTTTTAGAATTAATTAAAAAAACTAAAAAACTCACTAATAATGTAATATGAAGCCCAGAAATTGCTAAAATATGTATTGTTCCAGTATTTATAAAAAGATCCTTTACTTTTTTACTCACAATTCCACTTTCTCCTAAAATAACAGCTCTTAAAAAAGATGAAATTTCAGGTTTACTTAATAATAAAATATTTTTTATATAATTTTTAACCCTAATTCTTAATAACTTAAGAAAAGAAAGTTTTTTCCCTACAACTTTAAAATATTTTGTATTTCCAAACAAAATTATTCCTTCCCCCCAAAACTTGTAAATATTTTCTCTTCCTACTGGAAATACTTTCAATTCCTCTAGATAAATTATATCTCCTATATTTATCTCTCTATTCTTATCAACTGTGAGAAGAATCTTCTCCTTCTCATTAAGAGGTCTAAAGATAACTTCTTTTATCTTTTCCCTTTCTTCTACTTCCTCAACTATTCCCTTAACTTTCTCAAGTTTAAAACCTCTAAAATAACTAAATTCTGGAATAGAAGATTTAGAAAGAAAAAATCCTAAAAAAAGGAAAAATAAAAAAAGAGGTGTAAGAAATAAATATTTTTCTTTGATAAGTATAAGAGAAAAAATAAAAATAGCTAAAAAATAAATTAAATCTCCTCCAATCCTCTGAAGGAAAATCCCACAAATAAAATATATTAAAAAGAAAAAAGATGGTGGAAGTTTATCCAATTACCACTCTATAAGATCTTTTATTTGCTCAATTTTTTTCTTACCAATTCCTCTTACTTTCTCAAGATCTTCTAAACTTTTAAATGGACCATTTTGTTCTCTATACTCAACAATTTTCTTTGCCAGAGATGGACCGATACCTGGCAAATTTTCTAATTCTTTCTCAGAGGCAAAATTAATATTTATCTTGTTATTCGAAAAAACATTTCCTTTTATTGTGGAGGATAATGTGGGAGAGATAAATTTTTCAGGAACTAGTATTTTACTTCCATCTTCTAAATATTCTGCTAAATTTAATCTATCTAAATCAGCAGAAGGAAGTGCTCCTCCTGCTGCTTGAATTCCATCTATAACGCGAGAACCCTCTAATAATTTATATACTCCAGGATTTGCTACCGCTCCAGCTATATGAACTATTATAAAATTCTCAAAAATTGCTCTTTCTTCTTTTTCTTTTTGATTATTTCGAAAAAGACTTCCTAATATTAGAATTAGAACTAAAATTATTGAAAAGAATAGAATATATTTTTTATAATTATCTTCCATCATCCCTTTATTGTAACCTTCTTCCCTTCCTGGAGCTTTTTGTTACTTAAAGCTATTTGAAGTTTTAATACCTCTATAGCCTTATCTAACTGAATATCTCTCTCTTTTCCTACATTTTCAGGTGCCATTTCCACAATATAATCAGGAACTATTCCTTCATTATGTATACTTCTCCCTGAAGGAAGTAAATATCTTTCTGTTGTTATTATTAAAGCAGAACCATCGGACAAGGAAAAAATGCTCTGAACCACACCTTTTCCAAAAGTTTTCTCCCCAACTAATACTCCTTTTTGATAGTCTTTTATAGCTCCAGATAATATTTCTGAAGCACTCGCAGAATATCTATTAACCAGAACTACAAGAGGTTTTTCCCAAATCAAATTACCAGTAGCATATTCTCCCCATCTATTTGCATCTCTATCTTCTCTATAAACTATAACCCCTTTTGATAAGAAGTTGCCTATAATCTTATTATTTTTATCCCTTATAACAGTTTGAACTTGATCTCTATTACTTATAAAGAAACTTGCAATCTCTACAGCGGATCTTAAATCACCACCTGGATTATTTCTTAAATCCAAAATTAAACCCGAAATATTATTTCTTTTCATTTTTTCTATAGAGGCTCTCAACTTTTCTGGAGAATTTTGTGTAAATTCATAAAATCTAATATAACCAATATTATCTTTTAAAATCTTATCTTCAACAACAGGTGCTTCTATTTTTACTCTTACCAATTCAAACTCATAAATTTTCTTTTCTGATTCTCTATATATCTTTATTTTTACTTTTTTACCTAACTCTCCTCTAATCATACTTACAACTTCATCAATAGTCTTCCCTTCAACAGATTGATCATCTACAGCAATAATCTGATCGCCAGGTTTTATTCCAGCTTTATGAGCAGGTGTCCCTTCTATAGGGGTTACTACAAAAATTTTGTCATCTTTTTGCTCCAATCTCATTCCTACCCCATAAAAAGTTCCTTTTATATCTTCACTAAAGGTCTTAAAAGCTTTTGGATCAAGAAATCGAGAATAAGGGTCATTAAGCCCTTTAATCATTCCTTTTATTGCTTCATATTGCAATTTAGTATTATCTATATTTTTCTCAATAAAAGCATTTTTAATATAAAAAAGCACTTCTAAAAAAGTTTTAATATCTTCATATACTATTTCTCTAGCAGCCCAAATTTTAGTTATGATAAATATAGAAATAACTAGAATAGTAAGACTTATAATAATCTTTCCTTTACTCTTCATCAGTTTTCTCCTCCTAAAAATTTTATTTTAACCAAGATAATGGATCTTGGGGAATTCCATCAACTCTCACTTCAAAATGTAAATGAGGTCCAGTACTCAAACCTGTACTTCCTACATATCCTACAATTTGACCTTCACTTACTTGCTCTTCTAATTCTACCACAATTCGAGAAAGATGAGCATATAATGTTGTTACTCCTCCTCCATGATCTAGTATTACTAGTTTACCGTATCCTCCATACCAATCCGCATAAATAACCTTTCCAGGAGCCACTGCCTTTACAGGAACGCCATAATCTGCCAATATATCAATTCCTGTATGCATCATATAAGCTCCACCTAAAAGGGGATGACGTCTTATTCCAAAACCCGATGTTATAGCTCCAATAACAGGCCATGAAAGTTTCCCTTTTTGGGCTTTTTTCAATCTAGAGGCAGAAGCTAGTCTTCTAATCAATGCCTCAATTTCCTTTGATTCTCTTTCTAGAGTTGCAATTGTTTGTTGCTGTAATCTTTTCTGTCTTCTTATCTGCTCAAGATAAACACTCTTTTCTTTCTTTTTTCTTTCTATATAAGCTTTTTTTTCTTCAATCTCTCTTACCAAGATCTCTATTTTTCTTTTTTCTTCTTCCCATTCCTTTCTTTTTTGAGCTAAATCTTTACATTGGTTATCTATTTTATCTAATCTCCTAGCCTCACTTTTAAAAATATTTTTAAGATAATAGGGAATTGCTAACAAATCAAAAGCAATTTTGTTTCCCCAGAAAATCTCCCAATAATTCTCATTATTACTATTTTCTTTAAAAATTTCACTTAAGGCGATTTTATAATTTAGACTTCTATTTTTCAAATTCCTTTCCATAATTTTTAACTGAGTAGATATTACTATAAGATTTGCTTGAGCTTGTCCTAATCTTGCTTCCGCATTAACTAATTCTCTTTCTGTTTTTTCTAATTGCTGATCAATTTTACTTATTTCTCTTGCAATATTTAGTTCTTTAGTCTCTAAAATCTTAACCTGTTCCTTTAATAAAGTTATTTTTTGTTTTTTTTGTTTAAGCTCCTGTTGTTTCTTAGTCAAAAGGTCTGTAGTCTCTCCTACTTTAAATAAAAAAGATATAAACGATAATATAAAAATAAAAAAGATAATTTTTCTCTGAATCATTCTCTCAACCTATACCAGCCAATAAAGGCTGATGAAAAACTCAATATTAAGCTAGAAAGGAAAAAGAATAATCCCCAAAGAACAAAATGTCTTATGTTTATAAAAGAAATATAAGGAAGAATATTCGAAAAATTATCTTTTAAAAAATATAGAATATAATATAAAACAATAAGAGAAGATACAGAGGAAAAGAAAATTGTAAAGAAATTCTCAAGAATCTGAGATACAATAGAAAAATTAGGAAAAGCCACTTGAGAATGAGCCAAAAGCTCAATAATTATGATAACATAAGCAAGACTTCCTATAAGAATAAATATTTTCTTTAGATTATTTGCAATTCTACTTATGTTAAGCCATTGATCTCGAAGCTCTAAAGAATATTTCACCTCCTCGACATTGGGATTAGATATGAGCCAAGAAACCAAGTCTTCCATTTTCTCAAGAGAATACAAACTTATTTCTAATGCTTTTGGCAGATTAGCAGGGGATACCCAAGCAAAAATTTCTTTTTCACCTCCAAGAGATTCCTTCAACCTTTTCCAAGCAGTATTTTGATCTATAAAATTTATATTCATTATAGGAAATTGAATTTTAATATCCCTTTGTATTCTAGATATATTCTCATCAGAAATATTTGACGGAAAAAAAGCATACACTTTAATTCTATCCTGCCATATGGACAGAGAACCATTAAGAGATGTTATAAAAAAAATTAAAATAAGAAAAATTAAAAAAAACACAAAAAGACCTATAAACATGAAGAAGCTTTTTTTAGAGAAGCTATACCAACCTCTCCTCAATTCTTCCCACATTTTCTCACCTTAAATACTATATACTATAAAAAATTAATACTAAAAGGATTCCAATAGCACTACCCAAATTAAATCTAAGATTTAATCCAAATGTCAAGTTTATAAAATAAAGATCTAAAGTCCAAGGAGAAAAACCAATATTTATGCCCTCAGTAAGAATTGGAATTTTGTCTTTTAGAGCCTCTGCAATAACCCCTCCAATAATTACACCTAAAATTAATAGGAATATCAGTAATCTTATAGACCACTTATTCCTTCTCATTAATTTCCTCCTAATATAAAGGACAATCTTTTAATTATCCAATTTGCTAAAATTCCGTTAAAGGTTCCTGTAGTTATAGCAAATATTAATAAAAAGGGAATATAGAAAAAAATACTTTTATGAGAGATAAAAAAGGATACTATCATTAATTGAGAAATATTATGAGAAAGAGCACCAAGTATACTTATAAAAGTAAGGCTAAGATCCTTCTTATTAAACAAAAAACCCATAGTTAAAGCGCTAATTATTCCCCCCATTAAACTTAGAAAAAAAGAAAAACCAAAAAGACCTCCTAATATCATATTCACAATCAATACTCTAAGAATAGAGATAATTAATCCTTCTTTTAGACCCCACCAATAAATTCCTATCAAAGTTATTATATTAGCTATTCCAAGTTTTGCTCCTGGAAGCGAAGATAAAGGATTTAGAAATAATGCTTCTAAATAATATAATATACAAGCAAGAGAAATCATAATTCCTAAAAAAGAAACAAAGTATATTCTATTTTTAAATTTTATCATTTTTCTTCTTCAAAATAAATATTATCAGACTTCCAGATTTTTCCATCCTTTTCTACAATAATTACTCCGACATCTCTAAATTTACTTTTCCAAAGATCCTTTCCTCTTTCTCCTAAAACAAAAAATAAAGTTGATAAAGCATCTGCAGTAATTCCATTCTTACTTATGATAGTTACACTCATTATTTCCGAAGAAGGAATTCCTGTCTTAGGATTAATAATATGGGGATATCTTTTACCATTGTTTACAAAGAATCTTTCATAATCTCCCGAAGTAGCTACTACTCCACTTTTAATTTTTATTTTTCCAATAATTCTTCCTTCTTTTCTTGGATGTTTAATTCCAATTATCCAATAATCTCCTTTTAAAGGCTTACCGTATACCCCAATAGTTCCACCTATATCTAAATAAACTCTTTGCAAATTAAGATTTTTAGAAATCTCCAAAAGTCTTTGAACTGCATACCCTTTTGCAATTCCTCCTAGATCTAATGACATTCCTTTTCTTTTAAGTCTCACTTTTCCTTCAGATATTTCTAGATCTTTCCAATTTACTTTACTTAAGGCTTCTTTTAATTCTTTATCGTTAGGAATATACAAACTTCCATTATAAAATCCCCATAATTCCATTAGAGGCCCTATAGTTGGATCAAATAGACCTTCGGAAATTTGAGCATAGTATTTTGCTTCCTTAAGAACATCTTCAACTTCTTTAGAGACCTCTATCCAATCTCCTGCTTTTTTATTTATTTTATAAACTTCACTTTGGGGATTGAATCTATTTAACTTTTGATCTAGTTCTTCTAATTTTTTCCAGCAAATCTCTTTTGCTTTTTCGCTATCCTTTCCCCAAAAATAAATAGTTATAAAGGTATCCATTAGGATACCACTTTTTTGAGCTTCATATTTAGAAAAATTCTCCCTTATTAGATAGGCGCCTATTAAGATTATAAATAAAAAAATTAAGCTTTTTAAAACTCTCATTACTTAGTTTTTAATAGAATTAGAGCCTTTGTAGGACATTTTTCTACACAAATTCCACATCCATCACAGATTTCATAATTTATCATAGGAAGTCTTCCTTGCATTGTTATAGCCCCTTTTGGACATACTCGAGTACATATTCCACAACCAATACAAGCTCTTGAACACACCTGTCTTGCATCAGGCCCAGGTAAAATTGTTTTACATCCTAAAAGTAAAGGGATATTAATAGGAAGAAGAGTCAAAATTCCCCTTGGGCATTCCTTAACACATAAACCACATCCCGTACACTTCGTAGAATCAATCTTTGGAAGTCCATCTTCTCCCATATATATTGCAGAAAAAGGACAGACCATAACACAGTCTCCATATCCAATACATCCATTGGGACATCCTTTCTCTCCTCCCTGAGTTAGATGTGAGGCCCTACAAGTTTTGATTCCTTTATATATAAACCTATTAACAGCTATTTCCTTTCCACCTTGGCAATTTAAAAAGGCAATATTTTTAGTTATTGTAATTTCTTCCTCCAAGCCTAAAACTTTTGCTACTTCCTTTGCAACTTTTTCTCCTCCAGCAACACAACCAGTACTTTTAGCTTTCCCTTCTATAATTGCTTGAGCTAATCCTTCACATCCAGGGTAACCACAAGCACCACAGTTAGTTCCTGGCAAAACTTTTAATATCTCAGAAAGTCTTGGATCAATTTCCACAGCAAATTTTTTTCCTGCAAAAGCAAGAGTGCTTCCAAAAACTAATCCTATTCCTCCTAATACTAATGCTGCTAATAAGACTATACTCATAATTTCCCTCCTTTTAATGTGCCATTCCTTGGAATCCTAAAAATACAAGAGCTAATAATCCAGAAGTTATAAAAACTAAAGGATAACCTTTCCAAAAATCAGGGATATCTGAAAAAGCTAATCTTTCTCTAATAGCAGCTAAAAGAAGAAGAGCAATAGTATAACCCACTGAAACTCCTAAAGAATAAATAATAACTTCCAAAAGATTATAAGCCATATCTATATTAATAAAAGTTACACCTAAAATAGCACAATTTGTTGTTATTAATGGCAAATATATTCCCATAGCCCTATATAGATAAGGAGAAGTTTTTCTTATTACCATTTCCACAAGCTGAACTAATGCAGCAATGACTAGTATAAAGGCTATTATTTTTAAAAATATAAGATTTAAAGGCTGTAATATGTAGTAATATATGAAAAAAGTCACAACAGAAGCCATGACTGTTACAAAAGTAACAGCAATACCCATTCCTATAGAGGCATCATATTGAGAAGTCATTCCTACATAAGAACATAAGGCTAAAAATCGCATAAAGACAATATTATCTACTAAGGAAGCAAATAAGAATAATGTAAACAATTTTCCTAAAATTACCATAGCTTCCTCCTAATTATTTATCATGAGGAGTAAATACTTTTTTTGAGATATTCTTCTTAATCTCTTTCATAGACCAGTTTAGTATACCTATCAATAGACCGATCCCCCAAAAAGCCCCAGGAGGCATAATGAAAGCAAGGGCAGGCTTAAAAAAAGAGGGCATTATAGGAATACCAAGAAGAGTTCCTGATCCTAAAAGTTCTCTTATACCTGCCAAAACTGTTATACTCCAAAAGTAACCTATACTCATTCCTAAACCATCAGCTATAGAATTCAGAATATTATTCTTATAGGCAAAGGCCTCAGCTCTTCCAATAATAATACAATTAACAACAATTAAAGGAATGAAAATACCTAGAGAATGATGAAGTTCAGGCATATATGCAGACATTACTAAATCAGTTATAGTAGTAAAAGTACCAATAACAATAATAAATATAGGAATCCTTATATTGTAAGGTATTATCGGTCTAAGCAAAGACACAAAAATATTTGAAAATATCATCACAAAGGAAAAAGCAAATCCCATACCAATCCCATTCGCTAAATTTGTAGTAACCGCAAGAACAGAACATAATCCTATCATCAATATTAATACAGGATTTTCTTTAAAAATTCCATTTACGAAATTTACCCAAAATTCCCTTGCCATAAAAACTCCCCCTTATTAATCCTTAATGACTAAAGCTTCTTTTACAGCTCTTAGTACTGCCCTTGAAGATATGGTAGCTCCAGTAATAGGTTGAATATCTTTTTTAAGTTCCATATTAGGAGAATTCTTACCAATGAACTGATTTAAAAATTCATCTTTAGTTATTTCCGCTCCTAAACCTGGTGTTTCTTGTTGAGAAATAATCTTAACTTTTGTGATCTTTCCTAGAGTATCTATACCCACTAAAAGATTAATATCACTACTATATCCTCGAATAACTAATTCAACAACTTTTCCAACTTTTTGATTATTATTTTTTCCTTCATATACTCCTATAATTTTAACCATTTTATCTTTAGGTTTAGGAATATCACTAATATTATCAAAGTGTTTTGCCAGAGGTAAAATTTCCTGAAGGGCTTGAAGCTTTTCTTTTTCTTTTTGCATTGCAATAATTTTTTGAGTCTGAATATAAACATAGGCTAAAGCTCCTGCTGCTATAGCACATATTATCATAAGAATCACTCCATAGAGAACTATTTCTTTCATTTCTTCACCTCTCCAAATTTATGAGGCTTAATACTTCTATCTATTAAAGGTGTAAGAGCATTCATGACTAATATCCCATATGTAACACCTTCTGGATAACTTCCAAATATCCGAATCATTAGAGTCAGAAAACCTGCACCAATTCCAAAAATTAATCTACCTTTAGGAGTTAAAGGTGTTGTTACCCAATCGGTAGCCATAAAGAAGGCTCCTAAGAAAACTCCACCTGATAAAATTTGAAATATTGGATCCTTTCTGAATAACAAAGATAAAACCATTATTGATAGGATATAACTAATTGGAATTCTCCAATCAATTATATTCTTGTAAATAAGCCAAATACCCCCAATAAGTAGAAAAAGAGCAGAAGTTTCTCCTATAGATCCTGAAACTTTTCCTATAAATAAATCCCAGTAAGAAGGTAAAGAATAAGGTAACTTTAACTTTTCTATTGCTAGTGGAGTTGCTGTAGAAACAGGAGTGGCAGAAGTTAATGGGTTTATCCAAGAAGTCATAATTACTGGATAAGAGGTTAATAGAAAAGCTCTACCTACCAATGCTGGATTTAAAAAATTCCCTCCTAATCCACCAAAAATTTGTTTTGTTAATATTATTGCTACTCCTGTTCCAATCACAGGAATCCATAAAGGAACTCGTGGTGGTAAGGTTAAGGCTAAGAGTAAACCTGTAACCACCGCACTAAAATCTAATAAGCTATTTAAAGATTTTCTTCTAATTAAAAGAGCTAATCCCTCCCACATAACTGCGGAAACTATGCTTACAAGTATAACAAACAATGAATAAATACCAAAAAAATAAATTCCTGCTATAGTAGCAGGAATAAGAGACATAATCACATTTAACATTACTTTACTCACATCTTCATCAGCGAAAATGTGAGGTGAAGAAGATACAATTAACTCTTTTTCTTCCATAGGATATTCCTCCTATTTTCTTCGCTTTTCAAAAATCTCAGATTTTGCCATTCTAATCCACTGAACTAAAGGTCTTCTAGAGGGACAAATATAACTACATGAACCACACTCCATACAATCCAGTGCTCCTTCTTTTTCTGCTAATTCTGTTTTCCTCAAACGAGAATACTCCGCAATAACAGTTGGAATAAGATTCATAGGACATACATCAAGACATCTTCCACAGCGAACACACGCAAGAGTATCATTGTTCTTTATAAAACTTCGTGGAAAGACTAAAACTCCAGAGGTTCCTTTTACAATGGGAGTTGCTAGGCTGTAGATAGTTACTCCCATCATAGGACCACCAAATATTACTTTTCCAGGCACATCTGAAAATCCTCCACATTCTTCTATAAGCTTGAATACTGGAGTTCCAATGCGAACATTAAGATTCTTAGGCTCCTTAATACCCTCCCCTGTTACTGTTACACCTCGCGATATTAGTGGTAATCCTGTCTTAAAATGTTCAGCTATTGCACATGCTGTTCCCACATTATTAACTATAACTCCTACATCTAGAGGGAGACCTCCAGAGGGTACTTCTCTTCCCAAAATAGCTTTTATCAATTGTTTTTCAGAACCTTGTGGGTATTTTGTCTTTAAAACTACTATTTCCATATCTTTTTTTAGATATTTCTTTAAAATCTCTCCTGCATCCTTTTTATTATCTTCTATGGCAATAATTCCTTTTTTCACCCCTAAAACATACATTAATATCTGAAGACCTTCTATAATCAATTCTGGTTTCTCTAACATTAAACGATAATCAATAGTTAAATAAGGTTCACATTCTGCTCCATTTAAAATTACAACATCAATTTTTTTTTCAGGAGGTGGAGTTATTTTAACATGAGTAGGAAAAGCAGCACCACCTAATCCAACAATTCCTGCCTCTCTTATTTTTCTTCTTATCTCATCAGGAGATAGATTTTCCCAAGAAATTGGAGAAATATCAGGAAAAACCTCATCCTTTCCATCACTCTCTATTTCTATTGTTAAAACAGGTTTTCCTGTGGGATGTGGATGAAAACCAATTTTTCTCACAAATCCTGAGGTAGGAGCATGAATCGGTGACGTCACAAAACTTTGTGCATCCCCAATTTTTTGGCCTTTATAAACATAGTCTTTTACTTTCACTAAAGGCTGAGCAGGAGCACCTGTATGTTGTTGAGTTGGAATAAAAAATCTTTCAGGTAAAGCGATAGAAGTTATTGGCGAAGATTTTGATAAATCCTTTTTTGTTGGAGGATGAACGCCACCACGAAAAGTTAAAAAACCCATATATACCTCCTTAATTTTTACTCCAACATTTTCATTCTTTCTAACAGTACCTCTTTTTTTCTTAATAATTCTCTATACTTTTCTCTTTCTTTCTCAATTACATGAGAAGGAGCTTTTTCAATAAAGGATAAATTATTCAACCTTTCTTCTAGATTTTTTATTACTCTTTCTAATTCTTCAATTTCTTTATTTATTTTTTCTTTTTCTCTTTCTAAATTTATTAAACCAGAAAGATAGATATAATAACTTGTATTATTTACCAATACATGAGCAACATTTTTCTCATAAATCATATGCTCAGATTCTACAAGTTCTATCTTTGCTAAGTTAGTAAAATATCCAGAAAATCCCTTTAAAAGAATTTTCTCCTTAATGTTATCAGTAAAGAAAAATACTTTTATTCTTTCAGAGATAGGAATATTAAACTCTGCTCTTAAGGCTCTTATTTTTCTTATAGATTCTTTTATAAATTCCATATTTATTTCACTTTCTTCGTCAATAAAATCTTCCTCATAATTAGGCCAAGGATTTATCATTATACTTTCTGAATGATAGGGAAGCTTCTGCCAAATTTCTTCAGTTATAAAAGGCATTACAGGATGTAATAGTAAGAGATTTGTTGTTAACACTTTCCACAAAATAGATTGAGCAATAAGCTTACTTTCAGGATCCTCTTTATTAGACAATCTTGGTTTTACTAATTCTATATACCAATCACAAAATTCAGACCAAAAGAAATTGTAAATGGTCTTTACATATTCACTAAATCTATAATTTTCTAAGTGTTCTGTTACTTCTTTTATTTCTTTTTGAAGTATACTAAGAATCCATTTATCCGAAAGAGATAACAAATGAGCCTTTAAATCAACTTTAGAATAATCTTTATCCTCCAAATTCATAAGCACAAATCGAGAAGCATTCCATAGCTTATTAGCAAAATTCTTAGTGTTTTCAAAATTCTCTTCATGAAATCTTAAATCTTGCATCTCTGTACACTGAACTGCAAGGCTAAATCTTGTAATATCCGCCCCATATTTCTCAATAAGCTCTAATGGATCCACCCCTGTACCCTTTGATTTACTCATTCTTTTACCTTCCTTTGTAAGAACAGTAGGATGTATATAAACATGATAAAAAGGAACATCCTTTTTAAATTCTAAACCCATCATTATCATCCGAGCAACCCAAAGATTAATAATGTCCCTTGCAGTACTCAAAACAGAAGTAGGATAATAGTATTCTAAATCAGGATTTTCCTCAGGCCATTTCAAAGTTCCAAGAGGCCATAAAGCAGAACTAAACCATGTATCTAATACATCTTCATCTTGTTTTAAGTTCAATGAACCACACTTTTCACAGTTTTTTGGTGACTCTTCTTTAACATTAACATGTCCACAATCGTTACAATACCATGCAGGAATTCTATGTCCCCACCATAATTGTCGCGAAAGACACCAGTCTTTTATATTATACATCCAGTCAAAATATATTTTCTTCCACCTATCAGGAATAAATTTAACTTTACCTTCCTCAACTACTTTTATAGCTTCCTTTGCAATCTCATCCATTCTCATAAACCATTGTTTAGATATTAATGGTTCTATAGAGGTACCACATCTATCACAAGTTGCTAAATCATGAGTATATGGCTCTTTCTTAACAAGATAGCCTTTTTGAGTTAATAATTTTTCAATTTCCTTTCTCGCAGAATAAACATCTAATCCCTTAAACTCTCCCGCATTTTCATTCATATAACCTCTTTCATCTATAACTGTAATAAAGGGAAGATTATGTCTCTTTCCTATTTCAAAATCATCAGGATCATGAGCTGGAGTAACTTTCAACACCCCAGTTCCGAATTCTGGATTTACAGCCTTATCGGCAATTATTGGAATTTTTCTTCCTACTAAAGGCAGAGTAACATTTTTACCAATAAAAGATCTATATCTCTCATCTTCTGGATGAACTGCTACTCCTGTATCTCCCAACATAGTTTCAGGTCGTGCAGTAGCAATTACCAAATAACCTTCTTCCTCTACTAAAGGATATCTTATATACCAAAGAAAAGATTCTTCTTCAATATATTTGACTTCTAAATCTGAAATTGCAGTCCTACAACGGGGGCACCAATTAATAATTCTCTCTCCCCTATATATATATCCTTTATTATAAAGGTCTACAAAAGCTT
Source organism: Dictyoglomus sp. (assembly GCA_025060475.1). NCBI lineage: Bacteria > Pseudomonadati > Dictyoglomota > Dictyoglomia > Dictyoglomales > Dictyoglomaceae > Dictyoglomus > Dictyoglomus sp. The sequence goes on from JANXBZ010000001.1 coordinate 76,629, forward strand.
TTATTACAGCTCTTGAATAAACATCATCCATAGTAAATCTTAGTCTATCCCAGTCACAAGAAACTCCTAATTTTTTAAGTTGTTCAATTATAGTTTGACCATATTTTTCTTTCCACTGCCATACTCTTTCTAAAAACTTTTCTCTTCCTAAATCCCATCTACTTTTTCCTTCTTTTAATAATTCTCTCTCCACTACTGCCTGAGTTGCAATTCCTGCATGATCCGTTCCAGGTATCCATAAAGCATTAAATCCTTGCATTCTTTTCCATCTAATAAGAATATCCTGAATTGTAGCATTCAGAGCATGGCCTAAATGCAAAGAACCTGTAATATTAGGAGGTGGTAAAACAATGGTAAACGGATTTTTAGTATAATCTACATAAGAGTTAAAATATCTCTTCTCTAACCAAAAAGAATACCATCTGTTTTCTACTTTTTTAAAATCATATATACTTGGAAGCTCCTCTTTCATAATTAAAGCCTCCTATCCTACACTCCTCAATAAGTTCTCCCATGAAAACATTCTACGATTATATACCATCTCAGGGGTTACAATAAATTTCTTGATATTTAATTTAGGTAATTCATACATTATTTCTAACATAAGTTCTTCCATTACTGCTCGTAATCCCCGTGCTCCCGTCCCCTTTTCTTGAGCTTCTTTTACAACTGCTCTAAGTGCTTCAACTGAAAACTCCAATTCAATTCCGTCTAAAGCTAGAAGAGCTTGATATTGTTTTACCAAGGCATTTTTAGGTTCAATAAGAATTCTAAACAACTCTTCATCATCCAAAGGATCTAAAACAGTAACAATAGGAAATCTTCCTACAAACTCAGGAATCATCCCAAATTTTAAAAGATCCTCAGGAAGAATTTCCTTTAAGATAGAACTCAAGTTTCTTTTTTTCTTAGGTTCAATTTTAGAACCAAAACCAATATTACTTACATCTAATCTTTTTTCGATAATTTTTTCAATACCCTCGAAAGATCCTCCTGCTATAAATAGAATATCCTTGGTATTAATCTGAATAAATTCCTGATAGGGATGTTTTCTCCCACCTTGAGGAGGAACATTAGCAATAGTTCCTTCTACGATTCTTAAAAGTGCTTGTTGTACTCCTTCCCCAGAAACATCTCGTGTTATGGAGGGATTTTCAGATTTTCTCGAAATTTTATCGATTTCATCAATATATATAATTCCTTTTTCAGCTCTCTTTATGTCCCAATTGGCATTTTGAATTAATCTTAAAAGAATATTTTCTACGTCTTCTCCCACATATCCTGCCTCTGTCAGGGTTGTTGCGTCCGCTATAGCAAAAGGAACCTTTAAAAATTTAGCAAGAGTTTCTGCAAGAAGAGTTTTACCTACACCTGTAGGACCAATAAGAAGAATATTACTTTTTTGAAGTTCAACATCGCCTCTTAATCTATCTCTGTAAAAGATTCTCTTATAGTGATTATATACAGCAACAGAAATAACTTTTTTCGCTTTTTCTTGGCCAATAACATATTGATCCAAAAAAGCCTTTATTTCTGAGGGAGTTGGTAATCTAAACTCCTCTTTCACTTTCTCTTCTTCATTTTGAGAGATTAAATTATGGCAAATTTCTACACATTCATCACATATAAAAACTCCTGGACCTGAAATTATCTTCTTTACTTCCTTTTGAGCCTTACCACAGAAAGAACATCTTATTTCTTTTGTCCCCATGACTCACTCCTATTTTACAATTTTTTGCTTTCTAAGATTTCATCTATAATTCCATACTCCTTCGCCTCTTTTGCAGACATAAAGAAATCTCTGTCAGTATCTCTTTGAATCTTTTCTAAAGGTTGCCCTGTATGATAAGCAAGAATTTCATTTAAAGTTTGACGAAGCTTCAATATTTCTCTTGTATGAATTTCTAGATCTGAAGCAGGTCCATATATTCCTCCTAATGGTTGATGGATCATAACCCTTGAATTAGGAAGAGCATATCTTTTTCCTCTATCTCCTGCAGAAAGAAGTATTGCAGCCATACTTGCGGCTTGGCCTACACAGACTGTAGCTACTTTTGGTTTTATATGCCTTATGGTATCATATATAGCTAGACCTGCAGAGACTTCACCACCTGGACTATTTATATAAAGGTAAATATCTTTTTCGGGATCTTCGGATTCTAAAAAAAGAAGTTGAGCTATAACTAAATTGGCAACTTCATCATTAATAGCAGTTCCCAAAAAAACAATTCTGCTTTTTAAAAGTCGAGAGTAAATGTCATAAGCTCTTTCTCCTCGAGGTGTTTGTTCTATAACTATAGGAATTAAAGTCATTCAGATCCTCCCCCTTCATTTTTCATATTTTCTTCTATCAAAAATTCTTTGACTTTATTAATAAGTATTCTCTTCCTTAGATCTTCAATTAATCCTTCTCTATTTAAAACTCTCTTTAATTCTTTTACATCTTTATTTTCAGATCTTGCCATTTCTTCTATATATTCTTCTAGCTCTTCATCACTTACCTTTATATTCTCTTTTTCAGCAATATAATTTAACAAGTAATCCACTTTGATTCTTGTCTTAGCAGATGATTTGAGATCTTCAATAAACTCTTCTTCACTTTTTCCAATACTTTCCAAATACTCTTGGAAAGTCTTTCCTTGTCTTTCTAAATCTCCTATTATACTTTTTAAAGAGGTTTCTACAACTGATAACACCATACTCTGGGGAGGATCTATTTCACTTCTTTCTAAAATTAATTTTAAAATTTCACCAAAAACTCTATCCTTTTCTCTTTCACGTTTCTCAAGAAGAATTCTCTCTCTTATACCTTTATATAAATCATCAAGTGTTTCATAACCTAACATTTTAGACAGAGTCTCATCACTTATAAGATCGTAAGCCCAAATCTTTTTAACTCTCCAAATTAAAGGGATAACTCTTCCTGCAAATTTACTATTAGGATAATCCTCAGGAAATTTTGTTTCAATTATTTTATGCTCAGCAACCTTCATACCTACAAGTTCTTTTTCTATTTCAGGATTATATTCCCCATTAATTCTTATCCATAAAGGTTCTAGTCTTTCTCCTTCTTTTGTTTCCCTTTCCACATATACTAGATCTCCCTCTATAACTTCTCTATCTTCTACTGGTTTTAATTTACTATACTTCAATCTTAACTGTTCCATGACCTTATTTATTTCTTCTTCATTTACCTCAATATTATTCATCTTAATATCAAATCCCTTATATTCACCTATTTTAATCTCCGGAACAATTTCAAGAGAAAAAGATATCTTAATTTTCTCATTTTCATTCCAAGATTGAGGTAAATTAAAGATAGGAGACGAGTATGGTTTTATCTTTTCCTTTTCTAAAACAAGTTTATACGCCTCTCTTGCAGCAATCTTTATAGCCTCAACATAAAAATCCTCACCCAAAAATTTTTCTAAAATTACTCTTGGAGCTTTACCTCTTCTAAATCCGGGGATATTAACTCTATGTATTAAATATTTATATGTTTCTTCTAAAACAATTTCCCTCTGAGAAGAGTCTATTTCTAAATCTACTGTTAATATACTTCCTTCTTCTTTTTTAAATGTATAATTTATTGCTTCTTCTCTGATAACCATCTTTCTTCCTCCCATAAAATAAATAATACCTCAGATTCTCTCTGAGGTCTTAATTATATAATCTTTGTTATTGGAGCGGGAGACGGGATTTGAACCCGCGGCCTTCTCCTTGGCAAGGAGACGCTCTACCCCTGAGCTACTCCCGCATATAAAATTGGTGCGAGGGGCGGGAGTTGAACCCGCACGGGTTTTCCCCACTAGATCCTAAGTCTAGCGCGTCTGCCTTTCCGCCACCCTCGCATTAAAAAAGCTGGTGAGCCGTGCAGGAATCGAACCTGCAACCCCCTGATTAAGAGTCAGGTGCTCTACCTGTTGAGCTAACGGCTCACCCACATATGGCGCGCCCGGGAGGATTCGAACCTCCGGCCCACGGATTAGAAGTCCGTTGCTCTGTCCTACTGAGCTACGGGCGCTTAACTTGGGGTGAACGACGGGATTCGAACCCGCGACCACTGGGGCCACAACCCAGCGCTCTACCAAACTGAGCTACGTTCACCATATTTGTCAAAGTTTGGCGCGCCCAGGAGGACTTGAACCCCCGGCCCGCAGATTCGAAGTCTGCCGCTCTATCCAGCTGAGCTATGGGCGCAAGCAATTTGGAGCGGGAGACGGGATTTGAACCCGCGGCCCTCAGCTTGGAAGGCTGATGCTCTACCCCTGAGCTACTCCCGCCCATTCTGGTCGGGGCAGCTGGATTTGAACCAGCGACCTCCTGGTCCCAAACCAGGCGCGCTCATCCTCTGCGCCATGCCCCGCTGGCTAATAAAATGATATATAAAAATACTTGCTTAGTCAAGGGGGCAATAAATCTATTTCTAATTATTTTCTTGTTTGTTCTAGTAGAGAAGTATAAAAATTTATTGTATAATTATACTCATGAAAAGATTACCACAGGTAGCAGGATATTTTTATCCGAGAGATAAGGAAGAACTTATTAAATACTTAGAAAAATTTATAAAAAGAGAAGAAAAAACTATAAGAGCTAAAGGCTGTATCTCTCCCCATGCAGGATATATATATTCGGGTTCTATTGCAGGAAAAGTTTATTCAGGTATAGATATTCCCGATAAAGTTATTCTGTTAGGACCTAATCATCATGGTTTAGGTTATCCTTCATCTATTTATTCTAAGGGTTCTTGGTCTACTCCTCTAGGAGAAACCGAAATTGATGAAGATTTGGCTAATAAAATATTGAAAAATTCAAAATATTTAAAGGAAGATTTCTCCGCTCATTCTTTAGAACATTCTCTTGAAGTTCAACTGCCATTCCTCCAATATCTGAATCCAAAGGTTAAGATAGTTCCAATAAATATATATGATTATAACTGGAATAATTTAGAAGATTTAGCTACTGCTATAAAAAATAGCATAGATAGAGATATATTAATTGTTGCAAGTTCAGACTTTTCCCACTATGAACCTCATGAGATAGCTAAAGAAAAAGATTACTACGCAATAGAGGCTATTTTAAATATAGATCCAAAAGAATTTTATGAAAGAGTTAAAAAAAGAAAAATAAGTATATGTGGAATTGGGCCTATTATTACATTGCTTTTAGTCCTTAATAGTCTAGGAATTAAAAATTCAAAGCTTGTAGATTACAAGACTTCAGGTGATGTAACTGAAGAATATGAAGCTGTAGTAGGATATGCAGGAATAATATTTTTCTAAATGACTGAGAGATTAGCTATTATAGGCTTAGGAAATCCAGGCTTTGAATACTCTAGAACCCGTCATAATATTGGTTTTATGATTGTAGATTATCTACAAAATTACTTTAATTTCCCTAAATACCAGATTAAAGCTTTATATCATGTCACCTTTAAAGAAATTTTAAACAAGAAAATATACTTAATAAAACCGCAAACATACATGAATTTAAGTGGTATTGGAGTGAAAGAATTTCTTCTTTATCAGTCTCTTGATCTTAGAGAAATTCTTGTGGTTCATGATGACTTAGATTTGGAGTTGGGAAGAATAAGAATTAGATATAACGGTAAAGACGGTGGACATAAGGGAATCAAATCTATAATTGAGGAATTAAATTCTAAAGATTTTTATAGAATGCGAATTGGGATAGGAAGGCCTAGATCTAAAGAAGAAATAGTAGAATATGTACTTTCGAATTTCAAAGATGAAGAGATAGAAATTATCCATAAAGTTATTAAATTGACTCCTGAAATAGTTAAAGTTATTTTAGAGGAGGGATGGGAAAAAGCACAAAACATCTTTAATAGAAAATGTTTACCTTGAAAAAGTATATTAATGAAGATGAAGACTTAAAGACCCTTTTAGAAGAAATTAAAAATAAGAAAGAGATAAAAATTGCTGGTATTTGTGAAGGATTTTTCCCTCTTTTTTTATATTTTCTGAATTCTAATTATAACTCACATATTTTGTGGATTGTAAACAATGAAGATAAATTAGAATCATGGAATTTTCTTTCTCAGTATATAGAAAATTTTTATACTTTTTTACCATTTGTCCATCTTCCTTATGAAAAACCATTAAGATCTCCTACTACAGAAAGTAAAAGAATTAAAGTTCTTGAAAAAATTTTAAAAAACGAAAAGTCTTTTATCTTAGCACCCCTAAAGTCATTGATTTATCCGTTACTTTCTCCTCAAAAGTTAAAAGAAAGTTTTATTTTGCTAAAAAAGGGCACAGAGATTAAAAGAGAAAAAATCTTAGAATATTTACTAACAAATTCTTATGAAAAAACTGATAGAGTAGAGAGAATGGGACAATTTAGCATAAGAGGGGGAATCATAGATATATTTTCCCCTTCGAGCTCTCTTCCTTTAAGAATTGAGTTTCTAGGTGATGAAATAGAATCTTTAAGATTTTTTGACCATGAGACTCAAAGATCTGTGAGATTAATTGACGAATTCTCTCTGTCACCTCTTAATGAATTATTAGGAGAAAAAAATGAAGAAAAATTGTTCCATAAAGAGGAAAAATTTACTTTCTTTGATTATTTACCTTCTAACACTCTAATAATATTGGAAGATCTTAATGAGAGTATTAAAATACTTGAATTATGGGAAAATAAAGGAAAAGAAAACTTCGAAAGAAGAATATCTTACAAAGAGAAACTACCTAAAGACTTATATTTAAATAAGCTCATCTTCTCTAGATATATTGAAAATTTTCCTAGAATCTTAATAAACTCCTATTGGAATCCTGATATTATCTTTTCTTTTTCTTCCCCACCTACTTATAGGGGAAAGATTGAAATCCTAGAAAAAGACTTAGAAAGATATTTGACTGAGGGATGGAATATATATATCCAAAGTTATTATAAAGAAATTTTAGAAGAAAAAACTAAAAAAATTGCAAACAAAATAAAATTTTTAATTTCTGAAGAACTACAAGAGGGATTTATCTGGGAGAAACTAAAAATCTTATTATTAACGGATAAAGAAATATTTGGATGGAAAAAGAAAAAACCTATAAAGGTTATTAAAAGTAATAATAAAGTAGATTTAAGTCATTTCGAAATTGGAGATTATATTGTACATATAAATTATGGTATAGGTAGGTTTTTAGGTTTAAAAAAACTAACAATAAAGGGTGAAACTAAAGAATACATTCAATTAGAATATGCAGATCAAACTTACGTATTTGTTCCTTTAGAAGAAATGCATTTAATTCAAAAGTATGTTTCTCCCAGTGGACAAAACCCAGTATTAAGCAGATTAGGAACAAAATCTTGGGAAGAAACAAAAAAGAAAGTGAAAGAATCAGTAAAAGAAATCGCACGAGAATTAATAAAAATGTATGCAAAAAGAGAAATAGAGGAGGGTTATGCTTTTTCTCAAGATACTGAATGGCAAAGAGAATTAGAAGCAAGTTTTCCATACGAGGAAACTGAAGATCAAATAAAAGCTCTTTACGAGATTAAGAAAGATATGGAATCTAAAAAACCAATGGAAAGAGTTTTAATTGGAGATGTTGGCTTTGGAAAAACAGAATTGGCTTTAAGAGCAAGCTTTAAAGCAGTTCTAGATGGAAAACAAGTAGCAATATTAGTTCCCACCACTCTTCTTGCCTTCCAACATTGGAGAGTTTTTAAAGAAAGATTAAATGCTTTTCCTGTAAATGTAGAAGTCTTAAGTAGATTAAAATCTAGTTCAGAACAAAAGAAAATTTTAAAAAGATTAAAAAAAGGAGAAATAGATATTTTAATTGGAACTCATAGAATTTTGCAAAAGGATGTAGAATTTAAAGACTTAGGATTAATAATAGTAGATGAAGAACATAGATTCGGCGTTTTTCAGAAAGAAGGATTCAAAAAGAAATATCCTAATGTGGATATTCTTTATCTTTCTGCTACCCCAATACCACGAACTCTTTCTATGGTACTGAGTGGGATAAGACAATTTTCTGTTTTAGAAACACCTCCCCAAAATAGACTTCCTATAGAGACTTTTGTTGTGGAATTTAATCCTCAGATAATTCGAGAAGGAATCAAGAGAGAATTAGAAAGAAATGGACAGGTATATTATATCTGTAACGATATATCTCGTTTAGAGTCTATTGCTAAAATGCTAAATAATTTAGTTCCAGAAGCAAGAATTGGTATTGTCCATGGAAAAATGGAAGAAAAAGAATTAACAAAGACAATGTCAGAGTTTTATGAAGGGAAAATTGATATTCTTATTGCAACAACAATTGTAGAATCAGGTCTAGATGTTCCCAATGCTAATACTCTAATTGTTGAAAATGCAGAACATATGGGATTAGCGCAACTTTATCAACTGAGAGGAAGAATAGGAAGATCATCGAGAAAGGCTTATGCATATTTCTTACATTCTCCCTTGAAATCATTATCTACAGAAGGCATAAAAAGATTAGAAGCTTTAAAAGAATTTTCTGCCTTAGGTTCAGGCTTAAGATTAGCATTAAGAGATTTAGAAATAAGAGGGGCAGGAAATTTATTAGGAAAAGAACAACACGGACATATGGAAGAAGTTGGATTCTATCTTTATATGCAGATGTTAGAAGAAGCAATTAAAGAGTTGAAACAAGAAAAAGAGGAAAAAATAGATTGCAGAATATCTTTACCTTATTCTGTGTTTATTCCTGAAAATTATATCTCAAATGCAAGTGAAAGAATTTATTATTATCAAAAACTCGTAAAACTCGAAAATTTAGAATCTCTAGAAGAAATAAAAGAAGAAATGGAAGATATTTATGGAAAGATACCTAAAGAGATTCAAGTCTTATTTATCTTAGCAGAGATAAAATATAGGGCTCAGAAGATGAAAATTTCTAAGATTGATATTTCAAGAGACAAGGCTATATTTTATTTCTCCAATGGGAAAAGAGAACTTTCTTTACCAAATGGAGATTTTATTATCCAAGGTAAGTTTATAATTAAATTTTTAAGCGAGATCTCACTAGTTTATGGAAAAAAACCGTGATATAATCCCAAGAGATTTAAAAAATAAATTGAAGAGGTGATAGGAACATGGATTTAAAAGGAACTTTTCAAAAAATTTTTATCATTCTTACTATTATTGGTGCGTTAATAGGAATTTCTATTGCTTTCATTTATTATCAGATGAATAATTATCCCGTAGTAAAAGTAAATGGACTTAATATTTCTAGAGCAGATTATAAAGATCAATTTAAAAGAGTTAAGGATCAATATGCAATTTATTTTGGTGTCGATTTTACTACTACTGATGGCAAAAAGCTCTTATCTACAGTAAAAAACGAGGCTATAAAAAGTTTAGCTCAATGGAAAATAATAGAAGCTGAGGCAAAGAAAAGAGAAATAAGTGTAAGTAATAGAGAAGTTGAAGATAAGTTCAAAGAAATCGAAAAACAATTTTCAACAAAACTTCAATTTGAAATGGCATTAGCTCAATATGGATTAACTCCAAGCTCCTTTAAAAGAGAAATTAAGAAAAGTCTATTATCCTCTAAGCTTATGGCAGAAATTGGGAAAGATGAAAAAGTCAACGAGAATGAGATGAAAAAATATTATGAAGAGAATAAATATCTTTTCGAAAATCCTAAACAATATAAGGTTTCAATAATATTAATTAAGGATGAAAAGAAAGCAAAAGAGGTTGCGAAAGAAATAAAAGATAAAAAAATATCTTTTGCTGACGCTGCTAAAAAGTATTCTGAGGATTCTTCAACTAAGGACAAGGGTGGAGATTTAGGTTATATTTCTTCAGGATATCTACCAGCAGAAGTGGAAAAAGTTACTTTTACTCTTCCTTTAAATCAAGTAAGTAATCCAATAAAAACAGATCAAGGATATTACATAACAACGGTAAGTGAAATAAAAGAAGCATATACTCTTCCATATATCCAGGCAAAACCAGAAATAGAAAAAACTCTTCTTAATGAGAAAAGAAGCAAAGTATTCAACAAATGGTTAGAAGAACAGTATAAAAAAGCAAAGATAGAAAAAGATTTCTCTGATAAAGATATATGGATGAGGCTATGGAGAAAATTGATTCAATTCCAGCAAATCTTTTATAGATCGGAAGCAAAAACCCCCTTACCATCCACAGAAGAGTTGTAGTTAAAAATCAAGAAAAAATAATAGTTCTAAACTATAGAAAAAAGCTTTTTTTGGCATAAAAAACTTAAAAAAATATTGGGTATCTCTTGTTTTTTTTAAAGGTAATGCTATAATTATAGAGAAAATCGAAGGAATTTTAGCGATATAAAATATAGGTAGGTTCAAATGGAAGAATTATGTAAAAATTTTATAGAATTGGTAAATATTCTTCAGAAAGTGAGGAGAGAATGTCCTTGGGACAAGAAACAAACCCCTTATTCTCTCTTGACATACTTCTTAGAGGAAACTTACGAACTTGTAGAGAGTATTCAAGAAAATAAGGAAGAAAATATAAAGGAAGAACTAGGAGATGTTCTTATCCATGTAATTATGCAAAGTATAATGGCAGAAGAGAGAAAAAGTTTTAATTTATCTGATGTATTAAAACTTGTCAAAGATAAACTTATAACAAGACATCCCCATATTTTTGGAGAAAAAGAAGTTAAGAATGTAGAGGAAGTTCTAGTTAATTGGGAAAACATAAAACAAGAAGAAAATAATAAGGGAATTTTAGATGGAGTTCCCAAAACATTACCCTCACTTCTTGCTTCCCTAAGAATTCAAGAAAAAGTATCTCATGTTGGATTTGACTGGAAAAATGTTCACGAAGTATTTCCTAAACTAAAAGAAGAATTAGCCGAATTAGAGGATGCATTGAGTACTGAGAGAAAAGAAAAAATAGAAGAGGAGATCGGTGATCTATTATTTAGTATTGTAAACCTTTCTCGACATTTAGGAATAAATCCTGAATTTGCCTTAAAAAACACTAATAAAAAGTTTATTGAAAGATTTAAATTCGTAGAAAAAAAAGTAAAAGAAACAGGAAGAAACTGGGAAGATCTGACCTTAGAAGAGATGGATAAATGGTGGGAATCTTCTAAAAATCTTTTTTAAAACCTGCCTGGAAAGGGGGTGAAAAAGAATGAAGAAGGCAGAATTTATCTCTAAAGTAGCAGAAAAAGCAAAAATTACAAAGAAAGAAGCCGCAAAAGTGGTTAATAGCGTAATAGAAACCATAACTGAGACTCTTGCAAAAGGAGAGCCAGTTCAATTTGTAGGTTTTGGAACTTTCTCCGTTAGAAAAAGAGCAGCAAGAGAAGGAAGAAATCCTCGTACACAACAACCAATTAAAATTCCTGCAACAAAGGTACCAGTTTTTCGTGCTGGAAAAGAATTAAGAGAAGCTGTGAAGAAATAAATATTCGCCTTTTCAGGCTGGGGAATCCCCAGCCTGATTTTTTTCACAAAGGGGTGAAATTATGGCAAAGAGGCTCTATTTAGAAGAAGAACATGCTAAATTAAACCCCAAATTTATAGAGTTTGCAGGATGGTATATGCCTTTAGAATACCAGGGAATAATTAAAGAACATCTTCAAGTAAGGACTAAATCAGGTATATTTGATATCTCTCATATGGGAAGAATAAGAATTAAGGGAAAAAGCTCTTATGAATTTCTTCAAAGAATTACCTCCAATGATCTTGATAAATTATATCCAGGAAAAGCTCAATATTCCTTGATTTTATCTCCTAAAGGAACCATTTTAGATGATGTTATCCTTTACATGATAAATAAAGAAGAATACCTTTTAGTAGTTAATGCAGGAAATAAGGATAAGATTTTATCTTGGATAGAGGAGAATAAATCTAAGGATATTGAAATTGAGGATCAAAGTGAATTTCTGATCTTATTTGCATTACAAGGACCTTTATCAGAATCTATTCTTCAACCCCTCATAAAAGAGGACCTTTCAAAATTAAAATATTACCATTTTTATATAACTCAAATATTTGAAACTCAAGTAATCCTTTCAAGAACTGGCTATACGGGAGAAGATGGCTTTGAAATTTTTATCCCCAAATATAAAGCTAAGGAGCTTTGGAGATACTTCCTAGAAAATCCCAATGTCCTTCCTTGTGGTCTAGGAGCAAGAGACTCTTTGAGAATAGAAATGGGATATCCTTTATATGGGCATGAAATTGATGAAAATACAACTCCCTGGGAAGCTAATCTTTCTTTTACTGTAAAACTTGATAAATCTTATGATTTTATTGGAAGAAAGGCATTGCTCGAGTTAAAAGATAAAAAAACTAAATTTCTTATCGCCTTTGAACTTTTAGAGACGAGTATACCAAGAAAAGGACATGAAATTTTTTATAATGATGAAAAATTTGGCTGGGTCACTAGTGGTACTTTTTCTCCAATATTAAAAAAGGGAATTGGAATGGGATATTTAAAAAAAGAATTTCTAGAAGGAAATTTAGAGGTTGCAATTAGAGACAAAAAAGTTAAGATAAAAATAGTTAAACTTCCATTTATTAAAAATACCTCAATTAAGAAAGGAGTGAAATAAATGTATCCTGAAGATAGAAAATATTCAAAAGAACATGAGTGGGTAAAAATAGAAGGCAAAGAAGCTATGATTGGAATCACATATTATGCTCAAAAAGAATTGGGAGATGTAGTTTATGTAGAGCTTCCAGAGCTTGGAAAAGAAATAAAGCAGGGAGAAGTTATTGCTACTTTGGAATCTGTAAAAACTGCGTCTGAAGTTTATTCTCCACTTTCAGGAAAAATTATTAAAATAAATGAAAAATTAAAAGATAAACCTGAATTAATAAACGAAGATCCATATAACAATGGATGGATAGTAGTACTAGAAATCTCTAATCCCCAGGAATATAATAATCTATTATCTTGTGAAGAATACAAAAAGTTTATAGAGGAATAAATATGCCTTATTTTCCCCATACCTCAAAAGAAATAAAAGAAATGCTTGATTTCCTGGGGATTAAAAGTATAGAGGAACTTTTTGAAGATATTCCAAAATCCATAAGAGAAAAGGCAAGAAAAAATTTTAAATTACCAGAAGCGTTATCAGAAATAGAAATTTACAAAAAAATAGAAGAAATTTCAAATAAAAATACGGGTAAAGATTATATATCCTTTTTAGGTGGAGGAGCATATTATCATTATATTCCTCCTGTTGTAAAGCATATCATATCATATCCTACTTTTTATACTTCCTATACTCCATATCAAGCAGAAATAAGTCAAGGATTTCTTCAAGCTATGTTTGAATACCAAAGTCTTATATGTGAACTAACAGGTATGGAAGTCGCAAATTCCTCCTTATATGAAGCAGGTTCAGGAATAGCAGAAGCAAGTCTAATGGCTCATAGAATAAATGGAAGAAAAGAGATCCTTATATCAAAAGGAGTTCATCCTGAATATAGAGAAGTTTTGAAAACATATATTAATGGTATGAAATTGAATTATAAGGAAATTTCTTTAGATGAAAAGGGAGAAACTGATCTAAATATTTTAAAAGAATCCTTGTCCAATGAAACCTCGTGTCTTATTATTCAAAGTCCTAACTTCTTTGGAGTAATAGAAACAAAACTTAAGGAAATTTCCGAATTGCTTCATCAAAACAATTCTTTATTTATTTGTAGTGTATATCCCATATCTCTTGGAATATTAAAACCTCCAGGAGAATATAAGGCAGATATAGTAGTAGGAGAAGGCCAATGTCTTGGTTCTCCCCTAAACTTTGGTGGACCATATCTAGGAATATTTGCCACGAAAAGAGAATTTATAAGACAAATTCCAGGAAGATTGGTTGGAGAAACTAAGGATTTAGAAGGAAAAAGAGGTTATGTATTAACATTACAAACAAGGGAACAACATATAAAAAGATCAAGAGCAACCTCTAATATCTGCACCAATGAAGCCCTTACCGCTTTAGCAACTACTGTTTATCTCTCTCTTTTAGGGAAAAAAGGGCTAAGAAAAGTTGCGGAGTTGTGCTATGATAGAGCTCATTATGCCAAAAAAAGACTTTTAGAAAGCATTAATACACTAGAATTAACTTATCCTTCTTATTTTTTCAATGAATTTGTAATAAAACTTAATAAACCTGTAAAAACTGTTTATCAAGCCCTAAAAGATAAAAAAATTCTTGCTGGAATTCCCTTAGAAAAATTTTTTCCAGAAAGAGATAAAGAATTGCTTTTAGCTTTCACAGAGATGAACACTAAAGAAGAAATTGATTATCTAGTGAAAAGTATGAAGGAGGCCTTAGAATGAAAGAAATTCCTTTATTATCAGAAATTTCTGAGGAAGGCAGAGAGACTATTTCTCTTCCCAATGATATTGAATTCTCTCCTTACAAAGAACTTCCAAAGGAACTCTTAAGGGAAAATTTACCTTTACCTCAAATAAGTGAAGTAGAAATAGTAAGACATTTTACAAACCTTTCTTTGAGAAACTTTGGGGTGGACTTAGGATTTTATCCTCTAGGTTCTTGTACGATGAAATATAATCCTAAAATAAATGAAGATTTAGCAAATCTTCCTGGGTTTACTAAGCTTCATCCCTATACTCCTGAAGATTTAAGTCAAGGAGCTCTCCAAATAATTTATGAACTAGAAAAATTATTATGTAATATAACTGGAATGGACAGATTTACATTTCAACCTTCTGCTGGAGCCCACGGAGAACTTACGGGTCTTTTGATTATAAAGGCCTACTTAAAAGACAAAGGTGAGAATAGGAATACAGTATTAGTTCCTGACTCTGCTCATGGAACAAATCCTGCTAGTGCAGCTATGGCTGGTTTTAAAACTCTAGAAATTCCATCAGATGAAAGAGGATTAGTTGATCCTAATATACTAAAAAACTACGTAAATGAAGATACAGCTGTATTAATGCTAACAAATCCTAATACTCTTGGCCTATTTGAAAAAGATATAGAAAAAATTGCAGACATCATTCATCAAAAGGGGGCATTATTATATTATGATGGTGCAAATTTAAATGGGATTATGGGATATGCAAGACCTGGAGATATGGGATTCGATGTAATTCATCTAAATCTCCATAAAACCTTTTCCACACCCCATGGTGGAGGAGGACCTGGTGCAGGACCTGTAGGAGTTAAAAGCTTTCTAACTCCTTATCTACCAAAACCCGTGGTAGATTTTAACGGAGAAAAATATTACTTAAACTTTAATATTCCAAAAAGCATTGGAAGAGTTAGGAGTTTCTATGGAAATTTTTCTGTTATTCTTAAGGCATATATTTATATCAGATTAATGGGAGAAGAAGGATTAAAGAAAACTACAGAGATGGCAGTACTCAATGCTAATTATCTAAAGGAAAAATTAAAAGCTATATTCTATCTTCCATATCCAACCCTATGCAAACACGAGTTTGTATTATCATGTAAAAAGCAGAAAGAAAAAGGAGTAAAAACTATAGATATTGCCAAAAGAATATTAGATTTTGGAATTCATGCTCCAACTATATATTTTCCTTTAATAGTAGAGGAAGCCTTAATGATAGAACCTACAGAAACAGAGACAAAATATACATTGGATAATTTTGTTTCTATTTTAGAGGAAATAAATAAAGAAATTGAAGAAAATATAGAGATAATAAAAACAGCCCCTCACAATACACCTATAAAAAGATTAGATGAAACCTTAGCAGCTAAAAATTTAAAGGTAAAATGGGAATAACAATTGTAAAGCCTATAAACACATTACCTTTAAGTATAACTGGCGAAAAATGTGTTCTTAGATGTAATCACTGTAAAGGACACTATCTCAAAGGAATGATAGCTCTTTCTAAAGTTGAGAGAAAAATTCAGAAAAATAATTATAAAAGTATATTGATAAGTGGAGGATTTGACCTTAATGGAAAATTAGAAAACATATCTAAAGATATTTTAGAGAGCTTGAAAAAGAAAGGATTTAAACTAAACTGCCATTTAGGACTAATTGGAGAAGAAGATATTAAAGATATTATGGGACTTATAGATGAAATTTCTTTTGATCTTATTTTAGATGAAGCTGTAATTCAAAAGGTTTTTCATCTAAAAAAAACTCCTGAAGATTTTAAAGATACTTTTAAACTTTTGAAAAATCACTTTTCAGTAAATCCCCATATAGTTGTAGGATTAAATTGTGGAAAAATTGAAAAAGAATATGAAGCCATTGATTTTTTGTCAAAATTTCAACCTCTAAATATAATTTTCATTATTTTTACTCCCATTAAAAATACTCCTATGGAACACATTTCTCCACCTTCCATAAATATGCTTAAAAAATTTTTCCTTTATACAAAAGAAAAAATTCCAAAGGCAAATCTTTATTTAGGTTGTGTAAGACCATCTAGCGATTATAGAGAAAAAACTGATTTCTTAGCATATGAGCTAGGATTTAAAGCAATTGTAAATCCTCATCCCAAGGTTTTAGAGTACCTTAAAAAATCTGATTTAATAGAAAATTATTTTTATGAATGCTGTGCATTTTTGAAATGAAAATTGGTATATCCTATGGATGCTTAGAAATTCTAAAGAAAGGTAAGATAAGAGAAGATTCGCCAAAAACTTTATATCTTCTGGCTTCAGGAAAATGTCAAAAAAACTGTGCTTTTTGTACTCAAGCAAGAGAAAGTAATGATAGTCTCTACCTTTCTCGAATAATATGGCCAAATATAGAAGAAGAGGAATTGTTTTCTCTATTAAAGGCAAAAAGAGATTTCTTCTATAGAATATGCATACAAACCACAAAAACAGAATTTTGGAAAAAGAATATAAAATCTCTAATTTCTAAATTGAAAATATTTAATTTACCCATTTCTCTATCCGCGCCCGTGGAAAATATGAAGGAAGTCGATGAATTATTCGAATTAGGAATCGAAAGAATGAATATTTCTATTGATGTTGCTGATAGGGAGTTGTATTTTAAAATAAAAGAGCAATTATGGGAAGATAAAATAAATCTAATAAAGAATGCAAGTAAGAAATATAAAGAAAGAATAACTACTCATATAATAGTTGGCTTGGGAGAGAAAGAGAAATTTCTATTAGAAATAATTAATGAACTAATAAAGAATAAAATAACTATTGCTTTATTTGCCTTTACTCCATTACCAGGAACAAAACTAGAAAATAAAACTCCTCCAGATTACTTAACCTACAGAAAGATTCAGATTATAACTTTTCTTTTACAGAGAAATTTAATAAATTTTGAGAACTTGAGATTTGATAAAAAAGAAAGATTAATAATTGAGGACTGGTGGTTAAATAAATCTTACTATTACTTTCAAGAAATATTTTTAACTATGGGATGTCCTAATTGCAATAGACCTTATTATAATGAATCTCCAAGAATAACTCCCTATAATTTCCCAAGAGAAATAAAACAAGAAGAAATAATTACGATAAAAAATCTTTTAAATAAAGGAAAATGTTTCAACTTAAGAAAAATTTAATAGAAGTTTTTATTACTCTACATACTTTAACAGAAGACAAAGTAAAAATATATTTAGTAGGGGGCTTTATAAGAGATTATTTTCTTGGTAAAGAAAGTAGAGATTTAGACTTTATTATATATCCCTTTTCTTATAAGATTTTAGACTATTTTTCAAAAAGTGTTAGTGGGAAAATTTTTCCTTTAGACGAAAATAGAAAATATTTTAGGATCATCGCAAAATTGAACAATGAAAATTATATTTTTGATTTTACCCCACCCCAAGAAGAGAATTTACTGGGAGAAATTAAAAGAAGAGATTTCACAATAAATTCCATCCTTTTAGATCTTAGTAATCTTAGACTTATTGATCTTCTTGGAGGTATAAAGGATTTAAAGGAAAACAAATTAAAGGTTTGCTCAGAATACAGTATTTCAGAAGATCCCTTGAGAATTCTTCGAGGCTTTAGATTTGCTTCTAATTTAGGATTTAAACTTACCTCTTTTACAGAGAAGATGATGATAGAAAATAAAAAAAATTTAAAAAGGATAAAAGGAGAAAGAATTCATGATGAGATTTATAGAATTCTAAGATCTTCCTTTACCAAAGATTTTTGGATAAAGATGTATAAATTAGGTATATTAGAAGAAATTCTTCCAGAATTAACAGCTCTTGAGAGTATTCCCTGGACTAATCCTCATCATACAAATCCTTTATTTCATTCTTTCGAAGCCCTTGGAATTTTTGAATATATTTATTACTATCTTGACAAAATCTTCCCAGAAAATTATGTAATTCTTAAAGAATATCTCAATAAAGAATTTTATTCTGAATTTACAAAGAAAGAATTATTAAAATTCTCAATCTTAATTCATGATATAGGAAAGGAAAAAACCTTTTCTAAGGATGAGAAAGGAAAAGTTCACTACTATGACCATGAAAGGATTGGAACTATGATATTAGAAAATATCTCAGAAAGATTAAGATTTAGTAGAAAAGAAGAAGAATACATAAAAAAAATGATTAAATATCATCTCTATCCTTCTTTTATTTTTAAAGATGAGAAAAGTAATAAATCTAGAATTATCAATAAACTAAAAGATGAAACTTTAGGCTTAATGCTATTATTCTTAGCGGACCAATTTTCAATAAAACCTTCAGAACAATTACTCGCTTTTTTCCAGGAAGTTATTAACTTATATTTAAAAGCTAAAGAAACTAAAACTCTCCTCTCAGGAGAGGAGATTATGCAATATTTTTCTTTAAAACCATCTCCATTAATTGGAAAACTCAAAGAATCTTTAATACAAGCTCAACAAGAAGGAAAAGTAATGAACAAAAAAGAAGCCTTAGAATTTTTAGAGAGTATATTAAAAAATGAAAACAATTCCTGAAAAGATTATTGATAAGGTCTTCGATAAATTTTTTAATAATATTTTTTTCCCTTTTACATGGGGAAAGGAAACTCTTAAACTTTTAAATTATTATCAAAGGAAAGAAGAAGAGAAATTATTGAGAACTTTTAATGAGATTAAAAATTTCCAAGCTTGGATAAGCAATAATCAGAATATTTTAGATGTTTTCATCAGAATGTTAAATGAGATTAAAGATTTAAGAGAAATTTTCTTAATAAAAAGTAGAGAGTTTAAAGAAGAACTAGAGGTCTTATATTTATGGAATAATATAATAAGTTTCATTGAAAAAAATAAAATACCTTTGGCATCAGAATTATTAAATTTTCCCAATGAAAAAATAGGTTTTCAAAATCTTCTTTGGGAAATTCTAAGCTGGTATTTAAAAGTCTCTAAATTTATAACTTTTTCCCTAAACTTTTACAACTTTCCTAATCTAAACTCAGGATTTTATTTTGAAGGAAACAAAGTCTATCAACCAAGTAAATATTACATCTTAGAGGAAGAAAAAGATTTTCTAGTAAATCTTCTTATCAATCTTTCAGGATTTCCCTCTAGGGAAGGCATAAAAGAGTTTTCCCTTCCCCAGAGGATAATTATAAAAAGAAGTAAGAGAGATTATTTCTTTTTAGATTCTAAAAACCTAAGTTTAATTTTTTATCTTTCATAAACTATAATTTCGACATTTTTTAACCATAATTCTCCATTTGCTTCTTTTTCTAATCTTATTTCTATTTTATTTGTAGAACCCTTTAGCCAATATAGAGTTATATCGAAGGAAGGTGATATATAAATGTTGCTTCCAATATCCCATCCCCGGACTATGCTCTTATCGTTTATTAATATTTCTATAGGAGTCCAATTTTCAGCATATGGGAGAAGAGGTGTCATTAAGGAAATCCTTAGAATAACTCTAAAAGGACTTAAGTCTTTACTCACAGGAGTATATAGCCTAAGAAAGCTTTCTGGTCTTAGAAAGGCTAAATGGTAAGAACTATTTTCTCTTTCCTTTCTTACCCCCTTTGATATCTCATAAATTAAATTTCCAGAAGTTGTCTCTTTTGAGAAATCTAAATAATAAATATCCTTAGCTATTCCTAAGTTAATAATTAATAAAATAAGAAAATAAATAATAATAAATTTTCCTTTCACAAAAAACCCTCCTTTTTAGCATTATTCCTTTTTCGCTCGAGGATGGAAAGAAGAATATACCTTCTGAATCTGTTCCTTTGTTATATGAGTATAAATTTGAGTCGTAGAAATTCTGGCATGTCCCAATAACTCTTGGACAGATCTTAAATCTGCACCGCTTTCTAATAAATGGGTAGCAAAAGTATGTCTTAGAGTGTGAGGAGTAAATTTTCTTTTCAATATCTTAGAATACTTAGAAATAATTAATCTTACCCCTCTATCTGACAATGGCTTACCTTTAGCGTTAAGAAATAAAATATCAGTTTTAGTTTTTAAAAGCTTTGGTCTGACTTTTTCACAATAGATTTTTAAAATTCGAAGAGTCTCTTCACCTAAAATTACAATTCTTTCCCTTACCCTTTTTCCTAAAACTTTAATTTCTCCTAATTCCCAATTAATATCTCTTTCTTTTATTTTTATAAGCTCCCCTACCCTAATTCCTGTAGCATATAAAATTTCTATAATAGCCCTATCTCTTATCTCCAAAGACTTTTCTAAGGATGGAAGAGATAATAATTTATCTATTTCATCTTGGGAAAGAAAATTAGGAAGTTTTTTCTCAATCTTAGGCGTAGAAAGATAAATAGATAAGTCCTCTTTGAGTTTATCATATTTAAAAAGATATATTAAAAAACTTCGAAGACTTATTATTTTTCTTGCAAGAGTTGTTCTCTTATATTCTTTTTGAGATAAGTAATGTAAAAAATTTCTTACAGTTCTCTTATTTTCAAAATCTAAATTATTTTCTTTACAAAAATTATAAAAATCAGAAAGATCTACTCTATAACTCCTCAACGTATTTTCCGAGTAGTTTTTCTCAAATCTTAAATAATTTAAAAACTCTTTTATTTCTTCTAAAAGTTCCATTTCTAAATATTGAATCTTTTTATTATATCATGAAGAGATTCTAATGCTCTTTTTGCCATAATCTCATGTTTCAATCTTTTATCCTTTATGGGTTTATTTAATGGAGGTAACAATCCAAAATTTGCATTCATGGGTTGATAATTATTTATAGGAATTGGCGAGGATATGTAATTTAAAAGAGCACCAATCATGGTATCTTCGGGGAAGATTATTAAAGGTTTTTCCTTTATTAATCTATAGGCATTTATTCCAGCAACTATCCCCATACTTGCAGATTCCATATATCCTTCTACTCCAATAATCTGTCCTGCAAAAAATATTCTTTTATCTTTCTTAAATTGAAGAGTTGGTTCTAAAAATTTAGGAGCATAAAAATAGGTATTCCTATGCATAACTCCATATCTTACAAATTCTGCTCTTTCTAAACCTGGTATCATCCTAAAAATTCTCTTTTGCTCTAACCATCTTAAACGAGTTTGAAATCCAACTAAACTATAAAGAGTCTTATACTTATTCTCAGGTCTTAATTGAACTACAGCATAAGGTTCCTTACCTGTTCTTGGATCAGGAAGCCCTACAGGTCTCATTGGACCAAATCTCAAAGTATCAATTCCTCTTTTTG
This sequence comes from Dictyoglomus sp., assembly GCA_025060475.1. Lineage (NCBI taxonomy): Bacteria > Pseudomonadati > Dictyoglomota > Dictyoglomia > Dictyoglomales > Dictyoglomaceae > Dictyoglomus > Dictyoglomus sp. The sequence goes on from JANXBZ010000001.1 coordinate 98,173, forward strand.
CCATAACTTCAATAGGAAGACATCCTTCAAAAAATCTTTCTTCTCCTTCAATATGGGGTTCAACTACTTCCGCTTTTATTAGTTCTTCTACAAATCTTTTATATTCTTCTTCATTTAAGGGTGCATTAAGATAATCTTCCTCACCTTTTCCATAACGGGAAGCAAAATATAATTTATCAAAGTCTAAAGAATCTGCAGAAACTATAGGTGAAACTGCATCATAAAAATATAAAAATTCGGTATCTAAAAGGTCTTGAAGTTTTTTTGAAAATTCAGGAGAAGTAAGTGGTCCTGTAGCTATAATAACAATTCCTTCTGTTGGAATTTCTTTTATTTCCTCCCTTATTATAGTTATATAAGGATTTTGAGAAAGAATTTCTTCTACTCTCTTTGAAAATAGCTCCCTATCAACAGCTAAAGCAGTTCCTGCTGGAATTTTAGTTTCTTCAGCAACTTTTAAGAGAAGAGAATCTAGAATTTTCATTTCCTCTTTTAATAAACCAGAAGCATTAGTTATCTCTTTGGATTTGAAGGAATTACTACAAACGAGTTCTGCTAGATATCCTGTCTTATGTGCAGGTGTTAAGACTTTTGGCCTCATTTCATAAATTTCTACAGGAATTTTTCTTTTTGCAATTTGCCAAGCAGCCTCGCAACCGGCAAGTCCTCCACCAATAATCTTTACAGGTATCACTGTTTTTTTCTCCTTTTAGTCCAAATAATATAGTCACAAGAAGTGTTAGAACATTTTAAAAAGATTTTTCCTTTTAGAAGAATATTTCCACATTTTGGACATTCTCTATCTATAGGTTCATAAGAAGATGCAAAGGAACATTCAGGATACTTGCTGCAGCCCCAAAACTTATTATTTTTCCCATTTTTCTTTGATATTCTTCTTACAACAGGAGCTCCACATAAGGGACAATTCCCTTTTGCATATTCGTAGATAGGTTCTGTATATTCACAATTTGGATAATTAGAACATGCATAAAATTTTCCATATTTATTTTCTCTTAAAAATAAAAAATTTCCACATTTTGGACATATTTTTTCAGTTTTTTCCAAGAGAGATACTTTTTTTGTTTCCTCATAAGCCTTATCTAGTTCCTCCTTAAAAGATGGATAAAATTCCTTAAGAACTTCCTCACTTTGAATTTTCCCCTCTTCAACCTTATCCAAATTCTCTTCCATATTTGCAGTAAATTTTATATCAATAAGATGAGGAAATTTATCTACTAAAAGATCATTCACTATTTTCCCTAGGGTTGTAGGAATTAAGAATTTATCTTTTAATTCTACATATTTTCTTTCTTTAAGGGTAGAAATTATTACTGCATAAGTACTGGGTCTTCCTACACCATTTCTTTCTAATGTTCTTACTAAAGTGGCTTCTGTATAGCGAGAAGGAGGTTGAGTAAAAAACTGTTTTGGCTCCAGTTTTTTTAGTAGTAATTTCTGAGCTAACTCTAAAGGAAAAGGAAGAAGTAATTCTTTTTCTTCTTCATCATCTTTATAGATAGCTAAATATCCCTTAAATTTTAGAGTTTTCCCCTTTACTTTAAATAGGTAATCTCCCGCTGAAATATCTACCTCCAACACATCATAAACTGCAGGGGACATTTGGCTAACTAAAAATCTTTCCCATATTAAGGAATATAATTTATATTGATCTAAAGTTAAATAATTCTTTATAATTTCTGGCTCTCTATATAACGAAGTAGGACGAATAGCCTCGTGGGCTCCTTGAACTCCTAGCTTCTTTTTTTCTTTTCTTTCCCTACCTAAATAATCTTCTCCGTATTTCTCTATGATAAATTTCTCTGCTTCTTCTCTTGCTTCTTCTGCTATTCTTGTTGAATCTGTTCTCATATATGTTATTAACCCAATTCTTTCTTCTCCTATATCTATTCCTTCATATAAACTTTGGGCAATCCTCATAGTTTTCTCTACAGGGAAACCGAATCTTTTTCCTGCTTCTTGTTGCATTGTGCTAGTTATAAAAGGAAGAGGTGGATTTTTCTTCTCTTCCTTAGGAATAAGATTTTTAACTATAAAATCCTTATTTTTAATTTCATTTATTATTCTCTCTACAGACTCTAAATTTTTAATTTCAATTTCCTTATCTCTAAAAGAAATCAATCTTGCAACCAATTCTTCCTTCTCATCCTCGTTAGTTAAATAGGCCCAAATTTGCCAGTATTCCTGAGGAACAAAATTTTCAATTTCTCTTTCTCTTTCACAAACCAATCTTAAAGCAACAGATTGGACCCTTCCTGCAGAAAGCCCTTTTTTCACTTTGTTCCATAAAAAAGGACTTAATTCGTATCCTACAATTCTATCTAAAATTCTTCGAGTCTGTTGAGCACTAATTTTATTCCAATCCAATTTCCTAGGAGATTCCAAAGCTAATCTTACTGCTTTTGGGGTTATCTCATGGAATTCAATTCTGGAGAATTTTTCTTCATTTATCTTTAAAACTTCCGTTATATGCCACGCAATAGCTTCTCCTTCTCTATCAGGATCCGTTGCTAAGTATAAATGATCAGCATTTTTAACTTCTTCTTTTAAATTTTTTATTATCTTTTCTTTTCCAGGAAGAATAATATATTTGGGCTTAAAATTTTCTTTTATCTCTATACCCATCTCTTTATCAGGTAAATCTCTGATATGACCATAAGAAGCAATAACTTTAAACTCATTACCTAATATTTTTTCTATAGTTTTTGCTTTAGCAGGTGATTCTACAATAATTATTTTCTTCTTTTCCATTCCTATACACTCCTTTTTACTGCATATCTATTTCCTGGATATTCTTCTACAATTCCCTTTGCTTGTAAAGATATTAAAATGAACATTAGCTTTGAAATAGAGATATCTAATTCTTTTACTATATCCTCAATAAATATAGGATCAAGAGATAATTTTTGCAATACCATTTCCTCTTCAGAAGTAAGATTAATTTTTTGTTTTTTCTCTAAATAAGGAATTCTAAATTCCTCTAGAATATCCTTAACTTCTAAAACCATTTTTGCTCCATCTTGAATTAATTTATTAGTTCCAAAGCTCTTTTCATCAATCAGTCTTCCTGGAATTGCAAATACTTCTCTTCCTTGATCTAGTGCAAAACTTGCGGTAATTAATGCTCCACTCTTCTCTCCTGCCTCAACTACTAAAACCCCTTGAGATATTCCACTAATAATTCTATTTCTTTGAGGAAAAGTATAATAGGAAGGTTTTGTACCTAAGGGATATTCAGATATTAAGGCTCCATTTTCCTTTATTTTTTCTGCTAATCTTTGGTTTCCTTTTGGATAAATATAATCTAAAGAGCTTCCTAGAACCGCCCAAGTTTTTCCCGTCTCTAGAGCCCCCTCATGAGCAAAAGTATCAATTCCGTAAGCTAAGCCACTTACTATGATAAACCCGAGAGAGGAAAGTTCTCTTGCAAAATCTCTTGCTATTTTTATTCCATAAGAAGTAGGTCTTCTAGTACCTACAACAGCAATAAACTTTTCTCCCTCTAAATTACCTTGATAAAGAAGATAAAGAGGAGGATTTTTAATTTCTTTTAAAAGGGAAGGATAGTTAATTTCCTCTAAAACTACCATTCTTATTTCTCTTTTTATTAGATCCTCCCAAAATTTTTCCCAGGAAGTTTTTCTTCTAAAAACTAAAAATTCTTGAATTATAGATGAATAAGAAAAAATTTCTAATAATTCTTTTTCTGGTAGTAAAAATAACTCTTTAAGGGAAACAAATTTTTTCCATTCTCCCCATCTTCTGAAAAGGGGTGGAAAAAAACTTAAAGCATACAGAAAAGGTTTCTCTTCATACTTTAGATCGTTATACATCTTGCGTATTTTAACATAAAGAACAAAAGATCTTCAAACATTTTAGAGTTTGTTATGAAATAAAATCCTCAAGTCCCCTATAAGATACTGCTTCTGCTAAGTGGTCTACTTTGATATCTTCGCTTTCTTCTAGATCTGCAATAGTTCTTGCTACCTTTATCACTCTATCAAGTCCTCGGAGAGAAAGATTTATTTTATCTATTATATTTGAAAGGAAAATCTTGGCTTCATTAGATAATGGACAATATTTCTTAATATATTTGGGACTCATTTGAGAATTGGTAGAGATTTTTTCTTTTTTAAATCTTTCTTCTTGAATTCTTCTTGCCCTTTCCACTCTTTTCCTTATTTCTGTAGAGCTCTCACTTTTTTCGTCCTTAAAAATTTTGTTTTTTTCTACTCTTCCCACATAAATTCTGATATCAAATCTATCAAGTAGAGGGCCAGATATCTTATGCCAATAATTTCTAACCTCGTATGGAGAACAAATGCAATTTTTCTCCTTATCCCCAAAATAACCACATTTACAAGGATTCATACTACCAACAAGAATAAATTGGGCAGGATAAGAAACAGTATATTTAGAACGAGATATAATTACTCTTCCCTCTTCTAGAGGTTGTCTTAATGCTTCTAACACATCTCTTCTGAACTCAGGAAGTTCATCTAAAAACAATACTCCTCTATGGGCAAGACTTATTTCTCCTACCTGAGGAGTAGATCCACCTCCGAGGAGTCCTGCATAGGATATAGTATGATGAGGATTTCTGAAGGGTCTTTTCTGAATAAGATATTCATTATTCAAAAGTCCCGCAATACTATAAATCTGAGTTACTTCAAAGGCCTCTTCATAAGTTAAAGGAGGAAGAATGGAAGGGAGAGATTTTGCAAGAAGAGTTTTGCCAGTCCCAGGAGGGCCTACTAATAAGATATTATGTCCACCTGATGCGGATATTTCCATTGCTCTTTTTGCTACCTCTTGTCCCTTTATCATAGAAAAATCTTCGTCAAAGAAAAAACTATATGATGGAATTTTAAATTCTAATGGTAGTATACTTTGATTTCCTGTGAGAAAATTTATAACCTGAGTAAGATTTTCTACTGGATATATCTCGGCATCTTTTACTAAACTACATTCTGTTTCATTTTCTTTAGGGATTATAATCTTTTTAAATCCCTTATTTTTAAGTCCCCAAACTAAGGGTAATAATCCTTTTCCTTTTCTTACTCTTCCATCTAGAGCTAATTCTCCTAAAAAAGCAATATCTTCAGAATCAATATTGAAATTGAATTGACAAGATAAAATACCTATAGCGATGGGTAGGTCAAGTAAAGAACTGTCCTTTCTTAAATCAGCTGGTGCAAGATTTACTGTTATTCTCCTTAATGGAAATTCAAAGTTACTGTTTTTTATAGCAGATCTTACTCTTTCTTTTGCTTCTTGTATAGCTTGTTCTGCCAAGCCTACAATATTAAAACTAGGAACACCAGAGGAGATGTCTACTTCAACTTCTACCTTATAACATTCTAATCCTAAAAGTACTGCAGAGGAAATCTTAGAAAGCATTAGAAATGTGCTCAAAGGATTTAATTTTATTATCTTTGTCTAAAAGAATAGAAAAAACGTCAAATCTTATTTGATAATCTTTAATTTTTCTTTTCGAGAGATAATAATCAGCAATAAATCTTATTTTCTCTTGTTTTCTCTTATTTATTGCCTCAATAGGGCTTCCAAATTCTAAAGATTTTCTCGTTTTAACCTCGACAAAAATCAAAAGATTTCCCTTTTTAACGATTAAATCAATTTCTCCAAAATTAGTTTTATAATTTCTCTCCCAAATTTCAAATCCCCTTTTCTTAAAATATTCCAGTGCAAAATCTTCCCCAAGTCTTCCTCTTATTTTCTTATCCATTATATTAATTTAAAAGTCTTTCTATGAATTTCCGAAGGACCATAACAGATAATATTTTTTCTATGCTCTTTAGTAGGATAACCTTTGTGTTTTCTAAATCCATAAAAAGGATATTCTTTATCTAATTTCTCCATAAATTCATCTCTTAAAACTTTAGCAACTATAGAAGCTCCAGAAATACATTTACAAAATCTATCTCCTTTAACTATTGCTTCTTGAGGAATTTCTAATTTTGGTATTAGCTGATTTCCATCAACTAAAACAAAATCAGGTTTTATTTTCAGGCTTTCAATTGCTCTTTTCATTGCCAATAATACTGCTTTTAAAATTCCCAATTTTTCAATTTCCTCAACTGTAGAAACTCCATAACTCCAATCTAAAGCCTCTTCTTTAATCAATAAAAAAAACTCTTTTCTTTCTTTTGGTTTAAGAAGTTTAGAATCTTTCAAAGGTAATGAGGAAAAAGGAGGAAGAATTACAGCCCCAGCAAAAACAGGTCCTGCCAATGCTCCTCTTCCAGCTTCGTCCACTCCTGCAATCTTTTCGTATTTTTGCCAAAGCTGTAATTCTTTACTCCTCAATGAATAACTTGAATTCTTTGAGGTGGCCATAACAGTAAAATTGCTTTTCCTACAAGATTTTTCTTAGGAACAAATCCCCAATATCTACTATCCACACTAACAGGTCTATTATCCCCTAAAACAAAATAACTATCTTTAGGAACCTTTATAGGACCATAATTGTCATCACTTTTTCTCTTTACATAATTTTCTTCCAAAAGTTTTCCATTAATGTACACATTCCCTTTCTTAATTTCTACGGTATCTCCGGGCAAACCTATAAGTCTTTTTACATACTCCTTAGATGGATCTAAGGGATACTTAAAAACAATAACTTCTCCTCTCACAGGCTCTCTAAAATAATAAGGTATTCTCACCACTAAAACAGCCTCGCCGTCGTTTAATGTAGGAATCATGGATCCTGTTGGAATATAAGATATTTGTAGTATAAAGCTTTTAATAAGAAAAGCTAAAACAAAAGCAAAAAGAATCGTTTCAACAAAATCATACCACTCCTTACCTTTCAATTCCTGTCTTTTTGATAATAAAAAATCTATCTTATCCTTAAACCAAAAAACTACCTCCTCAAGCTTTTCCTTCATTCTTCCACCCTTTCAGCTATTTTTGCTTTTTTCCCACGCAAACCACGTAAATAATAGAGTTTTGCCCTTCTTACTTTTCCTCTTCTTACTACCTCAATCTTTTCTACAAAAGGAGAATATAAAGGAAATATTCTTTCTACTCCAACTCCTTGAACTACTTTCCTTACAGTAATCGTTTCTCTTAATCCTCCATGTTTTTTAGAAATCACAATACCTTCGTAAACTTGTATTCTTTCTTTTTCTCCTTCTACTATTTTATAGTGAACTCTAACAGTATCTCCTGGCCAAATCTCAGGAATTTCTTTGTTTTTCATTAATTCCTTCTCCACATTTTGGATAATCAAATCCATATTTTACCTCCTTTCCTAATTCTTCTTCTATTTCTTTCAATAGAATATAATCCTCTTCTGTGAGAACTGCTTTTCTTAGAAGATCTGGTCTTCTTAATAGCGTCCTCTTCAAAGCTTCTTTTCTTCGCCACCTCCTTATTTTCTCATGATTTCCAGAAAGTAAAACCTCTGGAACTTCCATTCCCTCAAAATTCCTTGGATGAGTATATTGAGGATACTCTAATAACCCTCCCTGAAAAGATTCCTCCCTTAAAGAATCGGGATCTCCTACAACTCCAGGCAACAATCTCACAATAGAATCAATAATAACCAACGCAGGAAGCTCTCCTCCACTTAAAATATAATCTCCAATTGAAATTTCTCGAGTAACAATACTTCTTACTCTCTCATCTATTCCTTCGTATCTTCCACATATAAATATTAGATGTTCTTTCTTTGATAATTCTTCTGCAATTCTTTGATTATAAACTTCTCCCTGAGGTGTGAGAAGAATTACCTCGGAAACATCCTTTTTTAGACTTCTAACACATCTAAAAATAGGCTCAGGTTTCATAACCATTCCCGCTCCGCCACCATAAGGATAATCATCAACACTTCTATGTTTATCAGTAGTATAATCTCTTAAATTATGAACATTAATTTCCACAATACCTTTATCTCTTGCTCGTTTTAAAATACTTATATTTAATGGTCCTTCAAACATCTCTGGAAATATAGTTATTATATCTATTTTCATAATTCTTGTATCAATTCAACAACTATTTTTTTCTCTTTAATATTCACTTCTTTAATAACATGTTTTATAAAAGGCAATAATAATTCTTTACCTTGGTTTTCTACCACAAAAACATCATTACTTCCTGTTTGTATTATCTCTCTAACAGTTCCTAAAAATTCGCCATTTAAATCATAAACAGATAATCCTAAAATTTGAAAGAAATAAAAAGAACCTTCAGGCAACTCAAGAAGCAAATCTTCTTCTAATAAAAGCCAGTTTCCTCTTAATTTCTCTATTGAATTTCTATCTTTAAATTCTTCAAAGTATACTACATATCCTTTCCCATGAAAATGTATATTTTCAAGCGTAACTTCTTTTTTTATGTATTCTGTATCTCCCTCCGCAATATATAATTTTTGTCCTTTTCTTAATTTGAAAATATAATCATAAAAAGAGTATATTTTTATTCCACCTCTTATACCAAACGGTTCTCCTAACTTTGCAATTCTTATTAACCTTCTTTCATTCATTCTATTGGAGTACTTCTATAACTACTTTTTTACCCTTTTTTAATCCTGCAACTCTAACAATAGTCTGCAAAGCTTTAACAGTCTGACCTTGTTTTCCAATCACTCTGCCTCTATCTTCTGGCGCAACTTTTACTTCAAGAATCACAGACTTTGTTCCTTCTACCTCTCTTACTTCTACTTCCTCAGGATGCTGAACAATAGCCTTAATAATATATTCCAACAATTCTTTCATTAAAACCAAATCCCCCTTTTTATTCTTTACCAAAATTATTTAACCAATTATACCTAATTTTCTCAATATTTTTTCTACAGCTTCCGAGGGTTGAGCTCCTACACTCAACCAGTACTTAACTCTATCTTCCTTTAATTGCACAGTTTCTGGATTAGTCTTAGGATCATAAAATCCTAAAATTTCCAAATGTTTTCCCTCTCGTGGTCTTTTACTATCTATGGCAACAATTCTATATACTGGTCTATTTTTTGCTCCAATCCTTGTCAATCTTATTTTTACCATTACTTCACCTCCTCTCTATGAGAATACTATATAAAAGGGAAAATATTTTTCTTTGCTTTAGAGAAGTTTTTAATAATCTCTAAAGTTTGGAAATATTGTTTCAGAAGCCTATTTACATCCTGTACCGTTGTACCACTTCCTTTTGCAATTCTTATTTTTCTGCTTCCATTAATAATAGAAGGGTTTCTTCTCTCTTCTCTTGTCATAGAATCAATAATTGCTAAAAACTTTTTTACTTCTTTCTCATTTACTTCAGGCTTTATCTTATTTTTAGGAATACCTGGTAACATATCCAAAATTTGCTCAAAAGTTCCTATTTTTGTAATTTCTTTAAGTTGTATATAAAAATCTTCTAAATCGAACTTTGCTTTTTTTAATTTTTCTTGAATTCTTTCTTGCTTTTCTAATTCAATATTTGCTTCAATTCTCTCAATTAAGGTAGCAATGTCTCCCATTCCTAAAATTCTTCCTGCAAGACGATCAGGATAAAAGTACTCTAAATCATTAATCTTTTCTCCTATTCCTATAAATTTAATAGGCTTTCCTGTCACCGCTCTAACAGATAATGCAGAACCACCTCTTGCATCCCCATCTAATTTAGTAAGAATAATCCCTGTTATTGAAATTCTCTGATTAAATTTCTCTGCAATATTTATGGCATCCTGACCTGTCATGCCATCTAATACTAAAAGAACCTCAGAAGGATTAAAAGTATTAGTTAAATCTTCTAACTCTTTCATCATATCTTCGTCTACATGAAGACGCCCTGTGGTATCTACTATAAGTATATCCATAAGTCTTTCTCTTCCAATTCTTATTGCATTTTCTATTATCTCTTTTGAAGAATTTCCTTCTTGTACTACAGGAATTTTTATTTTTTCTCCTAAGACTTCTAATTGCTTTTTTGCCGCAGGTCTAAAAGTATCTCCTGCAACTAACATAACCCTTTTTTGTTCTTGAAGAAGTTTATAAGCAAGCTTAGCACAAGTAGTTGTTTTCCCAGAGCCCTGTAATCCTACAAGAAATATGAGAGATGGTTTTTTATTACCAAGATTTATTCCCACTTTTTCTTTTCCTAAAAGATCTACTAACTCCTCATAAAGAATCTTTAAAACTTGCTGAAAAGGAGATACACTTTTAAGAACCTCTTCCTTAAGGGCTTTTTCTTTTACTTTATTTAAAAGCTCTTTTACTACTCTATAATGAACATCCGCTTCAAGAAGAGCTTGTCTTATCTCTCTTAAAGCTTCTTCTATGTCTTTTTCAGAAAGTAAACCTCTATTTCTTAATCTTTTGAAAATATTTTGTAAACGATCTGTTAAGCTCTCAAACATAATTAACTTCCTTTTGACTTAATTTATACTTAGCATACTATAGACAATATTAAAACCATTGTCAATCATTTTTTTATTCTCAAAATTATTATATAAATTTAAATTTTTTATGTTAAAATATCTTTAAAATAAAATTATTAAAGAAAGGAGGTGGATAATCATGAGAAATAATAAAAATATACAAAAAGAAATTTCTGAAGAAATGCTACAAAGTATTGCAGAAGTTTTAAATTCCTTAGCCCATCCCCTCCGATTAAAAATTATACTTTATCTTTATGAACATCCTGCTTCTGTTTCAGAAATGTTACAAATATTAAATGTAAGACAGCCTAATCTATCTCAGCATTTAAACCTCTTAAAAAGATTAAAAATTTTAAAAACAAAAAGACAAGGAAGAATGATTTATTATCATCTTAACTGTCCTGAGCTTAGAGACTATATCATAAACATTATTGAGCTTCTAAATAAATTAAAACTTATCGTATAGTAAAGGAAAAATATTTCTCAAAAATTATTCTAACTCTTTATTCTTTCTTCTATTAATAAGACAAAAGTAGAATTTTTCGTATATTTCATAACATTTTTCTTGTCAAAAATAGATAATACATTAAAATATATCTTAGACGATTATTGCGGATGTGGCGGAATGGCAGACGCACAAGACTCAGGATCTTGTGGGGTATTCCCCGTGGGGGTTCAAATCCCCCCATCCGCACCAAGCTAATTTGTAGGGGGAGTATATGGAAAGAATTTCTTATATTATCCTAATCACAATCTCAGTGATATGGTTATTAGCTGTAGTATTTGGTTTTATTATGGCTTTTCCTTACGGAATAATTGGAATTTTCCTTATTATTGCTCTAGGACTATTATTTATTAAGGTTATTAAAGAAAAATTAGAAAGAAAAAGTGAGGAAGACAAATATAAAAATGTTAAATGGTAAAAAGGGGGTATCTTAAGTGATAATCACAACTACCGATCATATTCCTGGATATGAAATTATTGAAATTATTGGAATAGTAAAGGGAAGTTCTGCAAGAGCAAGACATCTAGGAAAGGATATTTTAGCAGCTTTAAGAAATATTGTTGGAGGAGAAGTATTAGAATATACAAAACTTATAGGAGAATCTAGAGAACAAGCTATTGAGCGAATGATTCAAGAAGCAGAAAATTTAGGGGCAGATGCAATAATTGGTGTAAGATTTGGCACTACGCAGATTATGCAAGGAGTAGCGGAAATTCTTGCTTATGGTACCGCAGTAAAGTTAAAGAAAAAAGAATAAAGAAAATATTCTTAAAATTAATGAAATCTTGAGTTTTTTCTAATAGTCTTATTATTAATAATTATCACCTAAAATTTAAAAAAATTTGACATTGAATTTCTTTTTTATATAATTTCTCATGGAAACTAATAATAAAGGAGGAATTTATATGTAATCAATTTAATAAAAATTTTAAAATTCACGATTAATATTTCTTTCAGAAAGTAATTAGAAAGGGGGTATAAAAATTGAAGCCCAGAGTATTTTTTTTACTCTTTTTAATTCTTCTTCCTCTTATAATAGGATATGCTACACAGCCTGCTCCTCCCCCAGTAACAGAAGAAAATATACTCAAAAATGGTGATTTTTCCAAACCAATTTTATATATAACCCCAGACTATCCAGAAATTCCAACAGGAGACTTTGATACAAAAGGTACTTGGCTTTTTAGAACTGGAGATGGTGCCCAAGCAACAGGAATCTTAGAAAATGGAGTTTTAAAAGTCTCAATCACAAATGGTGGACCTAATTCTTGGTCGGTACAGGTATTGCAATCTCCTATAACAATTGAATATTTAGGAATATATAAAGTGGAATTTGAAGCATGGGCGGATAAAGCAAGAAAGATTGGAGTAAAAATTGGAGGAACCGCAGGAAGAGGATGGCCTGCTTATAATCCAGGACCTTCTGGACAAGTTGATCAATCGGGAGGATATGCAATAAATATTACAACAGAGAAAAAAGTTTATACTTTTGAATTTACTATGAAACAAGACACGGACAATAAAGCAAGATTTGAATTTCAACTGGGACAAGACACAGGAAATATATATATTGATAATGTAAAACTAAAAAGAATAGGAACAGCAGAGCCCCCTGCTCCACCACCTGCCCTAGGAGAAAAATACTGGTATGAGGTAGTATGGCAAGAAAATTTTGATGGACCTTCCATTAATGAAAATATTTGGAGTTTTGAAATAGGAAATGGTCATGCCCAAGGAATCCCAGGATGGGGTAATGCAGAGTTACAGTATTACAAAAAAGAGAATGCTTATATAGAGAATGGAGTATTAGTAATTGAAGCAAAGAAAGAAACTGTTAGTGATGCTTATGGAACCTACAATTACACTTCTGCAAGAATGAAAACTCAAGGAAAATTTAATGTAAAATTTGGAAGAATAGAATTTAGGGCAAAACTTCCAAAGGGGAAAGGAATATGGCCAGCATTATGGACTCTAGGAGAAGATATTACTCAAGTGGGATGGCCTGCTTGTGGAGAGATTGATGTAATGGAGCTTTTAGGACATGAACCCAATAAAGTATATGGAACAGTTCATGGACCAGGATACTCTGGAGCTCAAAGTGTTGGTGGAAACTATAAGCTTCCTTCTGGAGATTTTACGCAAGATTTTAATATTTTTGCAGTAGAGTGGGATCCCATTGGAATCAAATGGTATGTTAATAACGTAAAATTCTTCCAAGTAACTAAACCTGAGTTAGATTTTAAAGGAGGATGGGTATTTAACAAACCTTTCTTTATTATAATGAATGTAGCAGTTGGTGGATACTGGCCAGGGTATCCTGACAAAACCACAGTATTTCCACAAAAAATGTATGTAGATTATATAAAGGTTTATAAAGGTGTAACCATGGGAGCAATTGATAATGGCAATTTTGAATATCCATTAACTAATGATCAAACAAACTGGCCCGATGATTGGTTCGTATGGTTTGGTTCACAATATGGAATGGGAGGAACTGCTACAGCAAAAGTTGAGAATAAAGTTGCGGTAGTTAATGTTGAAAACTATGGAGGGGAACCTTGGCATGTACAATTCAATCAATGGGTAGGACTTTCTAAAGGAAAAACTTATAAACTAACATTTAAAGCAAAAGCAGAAAATGGGAGAGATATTAATGTAAAATTCTTACATCCTACAAATTATACTCCATATGCTATAAAAACTTTTACTTTAACCTCAGATTGGCAGAATTTCGATTTACAGTTTTCCTTTAATGCGGACTATCCTGTTGCAAATCTATCTATTGAACTTGGAAAAACCTCAAATCCTACAACAGGAAAAGTTTACTTTGATGATTTCCTCCTTACAGAAGTTCAATAAAAGTTTTAAGGGAGAGGTAAAAACCTCTCCCTTATTCTTTTTCTTTAGATATTTTCAGGATTATATACAACAGTTGCAGATTCATAAGTTACAAATAACCCTCTAAAACTACTATAAGGATATGGCTCCCCCTTTATCTCCCCTTTTATTATTTTTTCTACAGCTATAATTAGATCTTTCAGGTATTTTATATTTAATGGTCCATTGTCTCCTAAATGGCCATGATAAATTTTTTTATAATCTTTTATTCTTTCATAAAAATTGTAGAGATTTATTATATATTCCTTTAAAGGTAAACATCCTGGAAGGTGCATCCAAGTATGGCCAGCTCCTATTGCATCACCAGTAAAAACAATTTTATTTTTGTCATCGAGTAATACTATAGATCCTGGCGTATGACCAGGAACTTCCATAATTTCTAAAACTCTATCTCCCAAATCAAATATATCTTTAGTCTTTACATCTATAAAATTAGAATAATCAATATTAATGTTAAATATTTTTATAATCTCAACTTCTTTATGATTCATATAAACTTTCTCAAATTGATGTGCTTGCATTATGTGATCCCAATGAGCATGAGAGATTATAACCTCAATGGGTTTATTAGTTAAGTTTTTTAAATAATCTTTCAAAGCACCTGTTCCCATACCTGTATCAAAAAGAATTGCTTTTTCTTTGCCCTCTATTAGGTACATACTATCCTTTCTATAATCAAAAATATGCCAAATTTGAGGCTCAATTAAGATAGAATTATAAATATCAGTATTTTTCATTTAATTCCTCCTAAAAATATATTTTATTAATTATTATAGCTCTTTTGATCATATAAAAATATTGACACATAAAAATTAAGAGATATAATTTAATATAAAAGCGTATGCGCAAACGCTTTTAAAAGGAGGTGTTTTTAATGAAGACTTCCCTCAGAAAAGTTTTGCTTCTTTTATTTTTACTTCTCCTTTTAACTAGCCACCATTTAGCCCAGAAGAAGTATAATGAATCTCCAATGCTTGCTCAGCTTGTAAAGCAAGGTAAACTACCTCCAGTAGAACAAAGACTTCCTAAAAATCCCGTGGTGATTAAACCTACAGAAGAAATTGGACAATATGGAGGTACATGGAGAAGAGCTTGGCTTGGAGCTGGTGACAGATGGGGTATTGCAAGAATCTCCATTAGTGCTTCAAATTTACTAAGATTTAGCTCTGATGGTAAAAAAGTTATTCCTTGGCTTGTAGATAAATATACTGTATCTCCTGATGGAAAGATATATACTTTTCATATAAGAGAGGGATTAAAATGGTCTGATGGAACACCTTTTACTGCTGACGATGTAATCTTTTGGTACGAAGATATAATATGCAATAAAGAAATTACTCCAACAATGCCATCCCAATTTGTTGGATCTGATGGAAAATCTATTGCAAAATTTGAAAAAATTGACACTTATACTTTTAGGATTGTATTCCCTGATCCTAAACCACTATTCATATATGACATTCCTGCTCAAGGATGGTATATAGATACTACTCATGGATCTTTATCCTACTATGCACCCAAACACTATCTTAAACAATTCCATCCTAAATATACCCCTCAAGAACAACTAGAAAAGATGGCAAAAGAAGCAGGATTTTCAAGATGGTATGAATTATTTAAATTTAAGGCAGATTGGCTACAGAATCCCGATCTTCCCTTAACTGCTCCATGGAAAGTAGTAAGTAAAAGTCCCAATGAGCCAGTATTTGTAATGGAAAGAAATCCATATTATTTTGCAGTGGATCCTGAAGGAAATCAATTACCATATATAGATAGAATTGTACATTACTTAGTAAGTGATGCAGAAATGATCAATATGAAAGCTATTGCAGGAGAAATTGATTGTCAAGACAGGCATATGAGAGTATCAAATTACTCTCTATTTATGGAAAACGCAGGAAGAGGCAATTACAGAGTACTTCGATGGGCATCTGCTGTAGGATCTGACCCTGCATTATATATCAACCAAAATGTGAAAGATCCTATAAAAAGAAAATTATTCCAAGATGTGAGATTTAGACAAGCTTTGTCCCTTGCAATTAACAGAAGTGAGATAAATAAGATGCTTTATATGGGACTTGGAACTCCTATGCAAGCATCAATACCTAAAGGTGCAGCTTATTATGATGCTTCCTGGGAAAAAGCCTATGCACAATATGATCCTCAAAAGGCTAAAAAGATTTTAGATAGTATGGGATTAAAAATGGGAAAAGATGGATTCAGAGTTGGACCTGATGGAAAAACTATAGAATTAATTATAAGTTTTACTACTTATCCTGGAAATGCCAATATAAATGTTATGGAACTTATTAAAAGTTACTGGGAGAATATAGGAATAAAGACAATCATAAATCAAATTGACAGAAGCTTATATGTAACTAATTGTAACTCTGGAGATATAGAAATTGGTGTATGGGTAATGGACAGATGTTCCAACTTTATCTTAAGTCCTGGAAGAATTTTAGGCACCATAACTGATGGTCCTTGGGCTCCTCTCTATGCAAGATGGTATTGGACAAAAGGTAAAGAAGGAGAAGAACCTACAGGGGATATAAGAAAATTATATGAGCTTTGGGATCAAGTTAATCAAACTATAGATGCAAGAAAAAGAGATCAATTAATAAGAGAGATAGTTTCACTACATAAGAAAAACATATGGATAATTGGAACTGTAGGAGCTTTACCTTCTCTTTGTATTGTGAAAAATAACTTTAGAAATGTACCTGAATATTTGATAAGTGATGCACCTCTGTTTACACCTCTTAATGCATATCCAGAACAATTCTTTATAAAACAATAATTTTTTGACATAAAAATATTCTTCGATTTATAATAAACTACACCCCCCTCCTTATAGGCGGCTGGGAAAAAAGGAACTCTCCCAGTCGCCTCTTTTTGTTAAAAATATTCATAGAGGTTTTTAAGATGAAAGTTTTGGATTTATGGAATAATGGAGATATAAATATAAGAAAAAGGTTATTAAATCTTGCTATTCCTGTTTTTATAGAAAACATCTTTCAACTCTTATTCAGTTTTGTAGATATGTTTTTTGTAGGATTCTTAGGAAATGTTGCTCTCTCAGCTGTTGGATTAGGAGGTCAAATAGTCAATATATTCATAGCTATATTAGCCTCTCTAACTACAGGAACTTTAGTAATGATAGCTCACAGCATTGGGGCTAAAAAGTACAAAGCTGCTCAAGATTATCTTAGAAATTCACTATCTCTTGGAATAGTTTTATCAACATTCTTGTTTCTCTTTGGACTTTTTTTTATAGATCCTTTTTTATCTCTTTTAGGAGCTAAAGAAAGTTTAGCAAGGCTTACGTCTATGTATCTTAAATACATACTAATTCCTGGATTTCTCCTCGTTTTTATCCCTATAATTTCCGCTGGTTTAAGAGGGGCAGGAGATACAAAGACACCTTTATATGTGACTATAGTGGCTAATATTTTAAACATATTTGGAGATTACGTTTTAGTCTTCGGAAAACTAGGTTTTCCTGCTATGGGAGTTGCTGGTGCTGCATTAGCTTCTTCTCTATCAAGATTTATTGCTTTAATCTATCTTTTTATTATTTTATATCACAAAAGTTCCCTATTTAATTTTCGACTTATGGAAATATTAAATCTTCAAAAGGAAAAAATGTTTCAAATATTAAAAATAGGAATTCCTACTTCTCTAGAGCAATTATTTTTTTCAATTGGAGCTTTAATTTATGCTACAATTGTTCTTCAATTAGGCACAAAGGCCTATGCTGCACATAGAATTGCATTAAATATTGAATCTTTATCTTTTCAGCCAGGGTTTGCTTTTGCTGTTGCCGTAACAACTCTTGTGGGACAATTTAGAGGAGCTAAAGAAGATGATAATGCCTACAAAGCTTCTCTAGAAGCCTGGAAAATTGCTGTAACTTTTATGGGAATAATAGGAGTAACTTTATTTTTGTTTCCTGTATATTTAGTAAAGATATTCAGTAGAGAAAAAGATGTTATAAATATGGCAGTTTTAGCACTAAAGATTATTGCTTTTATACAGCCCTTATTAGCTACTAATATGGTTATGGCAGGTTCTCTAAGAGGATCTGGGATGTCAAAACTCCCTATGATTTCCAATGGCTTGGGAATGTGGCTCATTAGAATTCCGCTTACATATTTTTTTATAAATATAATGAAAGTAGGCTTTCCTGGCGCATGGATTGCAATGGCACTTGATATAACCTTTAAAGCTCTTGTAAATTTCTATTTCTTCGTTATAAGAAAATCTTGGAAAAAGTTAGTAGTAAAGGTATCCCTTTAAGGAGAGTCTAAGACTTGATTTTAAAAGTTTTAGATTTACCCTGTTTAGAATATAGAAAGGCTTGGGACTTACAAAAGTTTCTCCATTCTTATAGAGTAAAAGAATGTATTCCAGATGTTCTTATTCTTTTAGAGCATCCTCCAGTAATAACCTTAGGAAGATTTGGAAAATTGGAAAATCTTTTAAAATCAAGGGAAGAATTAGAAAGATTAAAAATAGATTTCTATAAAATTGAAAGGGGAGGAGATATAACTTACCATGGACCTGGACAACTCATAGGATATTTTATTTTTAAGATAAAAAGTATAAAAAAACTAATCTTCTCTGTGGAAGAATCAATTCAGAAACTTTTAAAAAAATATGGAATAAACTCTCAAATCCTAGAAAAATATCCTGGAGTTTGGATAGAAGATAAGAAAATTTGTTCTATTGGTATGACAGTAAGAGCGGGGGTCTCTTTTCATGGCTTTGCTTTAAATATAACCAACGATTTAACTCCCTTTTCTTATATTATTCCTTGTGGTCTAAAAGATAAAAAAATCACTTCAATATATGAAGAGACAAAAATTTCTCTTCCTTTAATAAAAGTAAAGAGAGATTTTGTAGAAATTTTCTTTCAAATTTATGGCTTTGAAAATTTTGTTATTATTGATACTTTTGACGATAAGGTAGACCAAAACCTCGAAAAGCTTTTGGAGGTCCTAAAATCTCCATAAGAATAATAGCTTCAGGCAATCTTTCTTTTAAATCTTTTTCCAAAAATATAAATGGTTTTTCTTCAGACTTTATCTTTTTAGTTACTGTTAATGTTTCTTTAGCATCCTTTGGCTCAATTCTTACTTTTTGAATTTCTCTTTTTACTTTCTCCTCAACACCTTTTTCTAATCTTTCTTCTTGAGTATATAATTCAATCTTTTTAGGGATATTTACCTTTTGTTTTTGAAGCTCTTTTATTGCAGAAGTTATACCCATTAAGATTACAAAAAGAATATATACCCAAAATATCCAGTCCATCATTCTCTACCTTCCTCTGTCTTTTTTCCCAATTGAGCTATGGCTTCTCTCATTGCAGTATCTGCCATTATATTTTTTAAAGTATAGTAATCTAGAACTCCAAGCTTTCCTTCTCTAAAGGCTTGAGCTATAGCGAGAGGAATCTCTCTTTCCGCCTCAATAACTTTTGCTCTCATCTCCTGAGTCAATGCTCTCATTTCTTGTTCCCTAGCAATAGCTAAAGCCCTTCTACTTTCCGCTTGAGCCTGCGCTATCCTCATATCAGCCTCTGCTTGATCACTCTTTAATCTTGCTCCTACATTACTTCCTACATCTACATCTGCAATATCTATAGAAACAATTTCAAAAGCAGTTCCTGCATCTAATCCTTTTGCGAGAACTGTTCTTGAAATACTATCAGGATTCTCTAAAACCTCTTTATAACTTTCCGCAGATCCAATAGTTGTAACAATTCCTTCCCCTACTCTTGCTATTACTGTTGCTTCTCCTGCTCCTCCCACTAGTCTTTCGATATTTGCCCTTACTGTCACTCTTGCCTTTGCTTTCAACTCAATACCATCTTTCGCTACTGCTGCAACTACTGGAGTTTCAATAACCTTTGGATTTACACTCATTTGAACTGCTTCTAATACATCTCTTCCTGCCAAGTCAATAGCTGCTGCTTTTTCAAAACTTAAAGGGATTCCTGCTCTCTGGGCTGCAATTAAAGCGTTTACAACCCTGTCTACATTTCCACCAGCAAGATAATGAGCTTCTAATTTATCCAAAGTAAGATTTAAACCTGCTTTATGAGCTTTTATCATTGATGTTATTATTATTCCTGGTGGAACCCTTCTTAATCTCATACCAATAAGATCAAAAATTCTTATAGATACACCTGCTGCCAACGCAGAAATCCAAAGTCCCAAAGGAACAAAAGTAAAAAATATGGAGAAGAAAATTATTACTAATATAAAGATAAACAATGCATATACTAAATTCATGTTAAACCCTCCTTACAAAAATTTTATTTCCCTCTACTCTCACAACAATAACCTCTGTCTCTGGGGGTAAATATTCAGATTCCGAATAAACTTCTAATTTTTCTCCCTCTATTTCTGCAAAACCAGTAGGTCTCAACATAGTAAGAGCCCTTCCTTTCTTTCCTATTAAATCAGTTCTTTCTCTTACTGCGATGTATCCTAAATCTCTTTTTTGATCTTCTGGAATACTTAATTTATTCCAAGCTTTACTTTTAGGAAGATAGAAAGCCAAAAATATAATTAAAGATGCTACAGAAAAAAGAGCAGTCAATGTCGCTTGAAAAGTAGTTCCTGAACTACTCACAAGCCAGAAGATACTGAAAAATATAGATGCACTTCCAGCTATTCCCGCAATTCCAAATCCTGGTGTATGCATTTCAATAAATAAAAGAATTAAACCTAAGATAAAAAGAAGTAAAGGCTCAAAACCAGCCAGTCCTGCAAAGATATGTCCTCCAAAGAATAATCCTAAACATATAAGAGATAGAAGTTCAGGAAATCCTAATCCCGGTGTTAAAACGGCCACGTATAAACTTAATAATCCCACAGTTAAAAGAATACTTGAAAATGTTGGGTCAGTTATAAACCTTGTTAAATTCTCAGACCATGTGGGATACAATTTCTTTAGAGGTTCCTTATCTAATTTATAAAATTTTAGCAAGCTATTTAAATCTTCTAAAATAACATCAGCATATTTCCATTTCTTTGCTTGATTAGCAGAAAGACTTAAAATTGTACCTTCTTTTTTAAGATTTGGAATTACAATTGTCTTATCAACCATTCCTCCAGCAATTCTTGGATCCCTTTTTCTTCTTTCTGCAGTACTTTCAAATTCTGATCTCAAAGCAGAAATAGTTTTCTCATCTGCAGGTCTTGGCTCTGCAGAACCTATACTTCCCGATGGAGACATTACTATTTTTTCACAAGAAATAGCAATTAAAGCTCCAGCAGACCAGGCTCTATCTTTTATAAAGGCAATAGTTAAAATTGAAGTATTAAGAATAGCATCTCTTATTTTAACAGCTGCATCAACTCTGCCTCCAAAGGTATCTATCTCAAATATAAAGGCTTTCGCATTGGAGTTTTCTCTTATACATCTTTCTACAAAGGAGGCTAAACCAAGATCTATAGTGCCTTTTATAGGGATTAAATATACAAAACCTCCTTGAGCAAATAGAGGTAAAATAACTAGGAAAACAGTCAATAAAATTTTCTTCAAAAGATTTTAACCTCCTTTCTCATTTTTATAGTATATACCAATATAGGGAATTAGAAAAGAAAAAGGAAGAAGAGAAAAGCAAATTTCAAGGGTAATATATGGAGTTATAAACAAAGAAAAACATAATAAAATAAACCAAGACAGAATACTTAAAAGATAAGCAAAGATATATCTATTGAATATGACCTCTTTTATTACAGGAAAAAACATTAAAAATAAAAATTTTGTTTCCATTCCTCTTATAAGAGCAAAAAGAAAAAATACAAAAATCTCATCAATAAGCGATATTATAAAGGATTCTTTTATAATTTTCCTTTTAAAAAAGTAAAATAAAAGAAAATTATATAGAAAAAAAAGAAAAAAATATAGTTTTATCTCAGAAGAGTCAAACACAACACCAGAATAGATAAAAAAAGCAAAAAGGAGAATTGTAATTAAAAATCTTATCCTAGTTAATATTACTTCATTCATGATTCTCTCTCCATACTTAAAACTTCTGGTAGATAAAGCTCATCTTTATTATCATCATATTCAAAAATTTCAGCATATCTTCCCCAATCAATCAATACATCTAATTGTTTTTCTGCTTCTTGAGCAGAAAGATGCTGCTTAAGAAGATCAAGGAAAAAATCTCGGGGTGCTTTATGATTTGATTTTGACTGTAAAACTCTTACTATTTGTTTTATAAAAGGAACCTTCTCAAGGGCCAATTCCTTAAATATTTCCTTTCTTTCTAAAACATCTGCCTCTGCAAACTTTTTGCCTGAATTCGTAAGAACAAAATCTCCTTCTTTAACTTCTGCTAGACCTAATATTTCTGAGGCTTCGACTATAGGTAATAAATCCTCTATATCCATCAATAATTCTTCTCCTAGTTTATATATATCTACAGGACCCTCTAAATCATTTACTAATTCTATTAATCCTGTGATAGCTCCAACTCCAGCTTGAGGAATGAAAAGATGTTTCTTTTCTCGAAAAGCAAGTTTTTCCATAGGTTTTCCTGTTAGAAAACTGTAAATCATATCAACTAAATTTAAAAACTCTTTAGATTTTTTATCTCTCCAATGAGGCAATTCTATTTCTACTTCTTTTATTATTCTTCCTGGATCCTTACTTAATAATAAAACTCTATCCGCTATATATACTGCTTCCTCAATACTATGAGTTACGAGAATCATAGCTTTTGTGGGAATTCTTTTCTCTATCCATAATTCTATCAGGTCATTTCTTAAGTTTTCTGCTGTCAATACATCAAGAGCAGAAAAAGGCTCGTCCAGAAGAAGTATATCAGGTTCCATAACTAAAGCCCGAGCAAAACCTACTCTTTGTTTCATTCCCCCTGATAATTCTTTAGGATAGGCATTTTCGAAACCATCAAGCCCTATTAAATCTATAGCCTTTAAAGCCTTCTCTCTTCTTATTTCTTGCGGTATTCCTAGAGCCTTTAGTCCTAATTCTACATTTTCTAAGACTGTTAGCCAAGGAAAAAGAGCAAAGTTTTGAAATACCATAGCAACTCCAGGATTTATATCTTTCATTTCTTCCCCTTTATAATAAACTTTACCCTCTTGAGGTTTTAATAAACCAGCGATTATTCTTAATATTGTAGATTTTCCTGAGCCCGATGGACCTAAAAGAGAGACAATTTCTCCTTCTTCTACACTAAAATTTATTTTATCTAAAACCTTTATTTCTCCCTCAGGAAATTTAAAACTTAAAGAAACATTTTCCAATCTCAGAAGTTCCATACTAACCTCCCTGATGACTGAATTTCTCCTCAGACAATTTAAACAATTTTTTCCAAAAGAATCTATTTATTAAAACCACCATAATAGCCATAACCAAAGTAGAACCTGCAAGAAGAGCATTATTTCCTGTAGAGGAAGCTTCTGTAATTAATGCACCAAGTCCTTTTGTTTTTATCACTTTATTACCAAAAACTATATATTCAGAGACAATACTTGAGTTAAAAGCTCCACCCATAGCAGTTATTCCACCGGTTACAAGATATGGAAATATACAGGGGAAAATTAAATTTTTCCATTTTTCCCATTTTTTCATTCTCATCAAATTGGAAACTTCCAAAAGATCTTTTGGAATAGACATTGCTCCTGCAATTATATTGAAAAGAAGATACCATTGAGTGCCTAATAACATTAGTAAAATACTTGCAATATTGAGTCCTCCTGAAATATTTATTAAAAATATCAGAATTATAGGAAAAATTGCTGTAGCTGGAATTGATGCTAAAATTTGAACAATAGGTTGAATTATTTTAGATAATTTAGGATTTGTTCCAACTTTTACTCCTATTGGTAAAGTCCACATTAGACCAATTAAAACCGCAGTACATACTCTCAAAAAAGTAATCAAAGCAGATGATATAATAGTTTTCCAACTATCAAAAGGAAGTTTTAAAATTAAAGATCCTAAACCTATAAATCCTCTTAAAATTAACAGAATTATTATGGCTATTATAAAACCATTAAATATTTTTACTATATTCGAAGAAAAAGAAGAAGTTTTTATTTTTTTATATCTTTCATTGAAATATTGGTTAAGCTTTTCCCTTAAAGGAGAACTAAAATTGTCTCTTAAAAAATTTAATATTTGAGATCTTCTATACCAAAGAAGGATCGTAGATTCGAAACCTTCTTCACTTTCAGTAAATTCAAATTTAAACTTCTGAGACCAAGCAATTAAAGGTCTCCAAATTAGTTGATCAATGAGAATAATTAGTAATATGAGAGCAAAAAGCCCTAATAAAATCCTTGAAATATCTCCATTCATAGAAGCAAAAGAAAGATAAGAGCCAAGGCCAGGAAGTATAAAGTCTTGATTAGTAATTGTAAACATTTCACAAGCCATTAAGAAAAACCATCCACCTGCTATAGACATCATACTATTCCACAGGAGTCCAATAGCCGAATAAGGAAGCTCCAAATGTAAAAATCTTTGCCATGGGTTAAGTCTCATAATTTTTGCAGCTTCTCTCAAATCTTTAGGAATTGAAATTAAAGATTGATAGAAACTAAAGACCATATTCCAAACTTGACCAGTAAAAATTAAAATTATCGAGGTAATTTCTAAACCTATTCTAGAACCAGGAAAAAGTGCTAACACTGCCATAAAAACAGGAGGCAAAAAGGATAAAACAGGTATGGATTGTAGAATGTCTAATAAAGGAATAAGAATTTTCTCTAATTTTTTATTATATGCTGCAGTATAACCGTAAATTAGAGTAAATATAAAGGCTAGAATATAGGCAAAAAATACTCTTAATAAGGAATATAGAGAATAAAGGGGAAGTTTAGATGGAGAAAGATCGAAAGATAAAGGTTCAGAAGGTCTTGTATAGTAAGTATTTAAAGATGATATAGCATATATGATACTTCCAATAAAAAGAAGTATTAATATATCTCCAATGGAAAATTTTCGATAGGATATAGGAGACCACTCTAGTCTTTTCATAATTTCTGGTCTCCTTCTCTTGATAATTTAAAACCAAAGTTGGGAGAAAACCTGATAAGCTCCATTGTTTTTTTTCTCCTTTCTCTAAGTTTTTATGAAAATCACGCCTTGGAACTTGCTCTCCTTCTTTTGTACTCATACAGTTTTAGGCTTTCTCCCTCCTTTCTTTAATGATAACTTTCACTCTGTTTTTTAAATATAATCCTACTAAATTTAAGTGTCAATGAAAAATTATAAATTGAGTTATAATATTTAGGAAAGTTGAAAAATTATATTTAATTAAGGAGAAAAAATATGGCAGATAAGATTTACTTAGCTTTTGTTTGGCATATGCATCAACCTTATTACAAGGATAAACAAAAAAATATATATCTTTTTCCTTGGGTAAGGCTTCATGCTATTAAAAATTACTATAATATGGTAAGTATTCTTAAAGACTTTCCCAAAATAAAGCAAACTTTTAATCTTGTTCCTTCTCTAATCCTTCAATTAGAAGATTACATATATAACAATGCAAAAGATTTGTGGCTTGAAAAAACTCTTATTCCAGCAGGAGATTTATCTGAAGAAGATAAGGAATTTATTCTTGATAAATTTTTTTGGCTTAATTTAGAAAAAATGGCATTAATACATCCAAGATATAGAGAATTATGGGAAAAAAAGCAGAAAAGAGAAAAATATAATGTTCAAGACTTCTTAGATCTTCAGGTTCTTTATAATCTTTGTTGGTTTGATCCGGAATATAGAGAAAAAGATGAATTTTTAAAAAATCTATGGAAAAAAGGCAAATTTTATTCTGAAGGAGAAAAATATGAGGTTATTAAAAAGCAATGGGAAATCATGGAGAAAATTATTCCTTTATATAAAGAATTACAAGATAAAGAACAAATTGAGATCATTTTTTCCCCATTCTTTCATCCAATATTACCTTTAATTTGCGATACTAATTCTGCCAAAATATCTACCCCAGATATTTTGTTACCATCTTTTCCTTTTTGTTATCCTCAAGATGCAAGGGAGCAAATTAGATTAGGAATAGAATTCTTTCAAAAACATTTTGATAGATATCCTAAAGGCATGTGGCCTTCTGAGCAAGCAGTGAGTCCTGAAATTGTTGAAATTTCTGCAGATTTAAATATTAAATGGCTAATAAGTGACGAAAAAATATTGTTTAAAAGCGTAAATAAAGAACTTATAAGAGATCCAGATGGATATATTATAGAACCCAATATACTATATAAACCCTACAAGATCAATATAAAGGGTAAATCTATATACATGATATTTAGAGATGCTTTTCTTTCAGACAAGATTGGATTTGTTTATATGCACTACTCCTCTAAAGATGCGGTAATGGATTTTTATAATAGAATTCTAAATATAAAGAAAAAATTACCCTCAGATTATCCCTATCTTTTAACTATAGCTTTAGATGGGGAAAATTGCTGGGAGTATTATGATAATGATGGAAGAGATTTTTTAAGAAATCTTTATACTTTATTATCAGAAACCCATGAAATTGAAACTATAAAGGTAAGCGAGTATCTTGAAAGATTTCCTCCAAGAGACGAACTATACTATTTACATACAGGCTCTTGGATAGAAGGAAATTTAACTACATGGATAGGAGAAAAAGAAGAAAATATTGCTTGGAATTACCTAAGAATAGTGAGAGATTTTATCGAAGATAAAATTAGGAAAAATCCTGAAATAAAAAATAAATTGGATTGGATTTCGTTATATGCAGGAGAAGGAAGTGATTGGTTTTGGTGGTTTGGAGATGATCAAGACTCAGGAAGAGATGAGATTTTTGATTACATATTTAGACTACATTTGAAAAATGTCTATTTATCTCTTAAAGAAGATCCACCTTCTTTTCTTAGTGTTCCTATAGTAATTAAAAAACCTATATGGATTGAGAAAGAGCCCTTGATTATAACTCCTAATATTGATGGGATTATAACTAATGATGAGGAATGGAAATATTGTTCTTTGAATCTGATAAAGGGAGATGGAAGAATTATTAAAGGAATTTATTACGCCTACGATTTGAATAATCTTTACCTAAGAATTGACTTAAGCATTTCTCCTTTAGAATTTTTTAATCAAGAATTCTATATTGATTTCTATTTCTCCCATCCCCAAGAAACTGCAAGAAATATTTATGCAAGAGAAGAAAAGAGAATTTTAGGATATCCCCTAGCTTTAAATATAAGAATAAAAAATGGGAAAGAATACGAACTGTGGAAAGCCATAGGGGAGGAAAGATGGAGATTAATTGATAGAAGAAGCAATATCAAGGTAAGGGATATACTTGAACTTGCAATACCTTTAAATTATTTTGATGCAAGAAAGGGAGAAAAAATTTGTTTTTCTTTTGCGGTCTTAAAAGAAAGAAAAATTATAGAATTTTTCCCTAAAGAAAATGGATTTAATTTTATTATCCCTGGACTATTAGAAGAAATTATTACAAAAGTAATTAAAAATAAAGATAAAAATTTAGATTTTAATATATACCTTACATCTTTTCTTATTCCCAATAAAATTAAACTCTATCATGCTTACTCTAAGATTATCATAACTAAAGACAAAAATCTTCCAGAAGAAGAGGAAAAACTATCTCCAGGATTAATTGTCAGAAAATACTTAACAATAGAAGATTTCTGGCTTATCCTTCAAGGAATAAGAGATTTAAGAAATTTTTCCATTGGGAATTATCAGGTAAGCTTTGGATTGAAAAAAGTCGAAAAAAGGAATGAAAAATATATTCTAATTCCAAGAGACACATTGAGATTTTTTACATGTCTTTATTTATCTCAACAAAAAGTAGAAATCTTTAAAAAATTTTTAGAAATTTTAGGACGAGTTCCTAATGGAAAAGAAGACATCTCGTGGGGAGCTATTGAAATTGTTGGATTATAAAAAGTACTTTGAATTTAGAAACATAAAAGAGGCTAAGAAGCTTCAAAAATTCTTAGCAAGTAAAATAATCCTTAGAGATACATTTGAAAAGATTGATCTTATAGGAGGAGCTGACACTTCTTATTCAGAGAAGGAAAAGAAAATATTAGGAGTTATTGTAGTATTAGATTTTAAAACTCTAAATATAGTAGAAATATCCTTTGATTTTCATAATGAAGCTTTTTCATATATTCCAACCTTCTTAAGTTTTCGAGAAGGGTTAGTAATAATAAATTCTTGGCTTAAGTTAAAAACTAAACCTGACATTCTCATAATAGATGGCCAGGGATACGCCCATCCAAGGAATTTAGGAATAGCATCTCATATTGGGGTAGTTTTAGATATTCCCACAATTGGTTGTGCTAAAAAACCATTAATAGGAAAATTTATAGAACCAGGATTGAATAAAGGAGATTGGGAACCCATATATTATAAAAATAGGAAAATAGGAATTGTTTTAAGAACAAAAAATAATACAAAACCTCTTTTTATATCTCCTGGACACAGAATTTCTTTTGAAACTGCTATGCATATTGTTTTAAAAACCTCAATAAAATATAGACTTCCAGAACCTATAAGGCTTGCTCATCATTATAGTAAGATAGGTTGGCTAAAGTTTAAAGAAGAAAGATAATTTTTTTAAAGCCTCAATTTCTTCTTTTCTTCCTAACTGAGCTTTTTTAATTGCTTTTTCTAAAATATTAATAGAATTGTCGTAAACTTTTCTGTCAACAGGATAGGGATAACCATCTTTTCCTCCATGAGCAAAGCTAAATCTTGCAGGATCTTTAAAACTTCCAGGTTTTCCATAAATCAATTCACTTATTAATGCTAAAGCCCTTAAAGTTTTTGCTCCAACACCTTCATATAATAATAATTCTTGAAAGGTCTTCGGTGGATTTTCATAGGTTTTTAAAAGAATGGATTTTAAATTTTCAGGTCTAATTTCTTTAATAGTAATAGGATGATATGAAGGAAGAATTAAAGACGTTTTTTCCCATAAAGACAAAACTGTGCTAGGATTTTCCGAAGTTAGAGAAGTAATTACTTCTTGAGCTGGTTTACTCTCTTTTGCTACTAAATTTAAGACAATTTTTTCTATTCTCTCTGAAATTATTCCTTTATGAGGATCCTCTACAAAACTTTTAATTTCCTCTCCAAGCCAGTGATATCTTCTTGCATATCCAGTTTCTTCATTCATTCCTTGTTGTATTACACACCAATTTCCATCCTTTGTAAAAACTAAAAGATGATGATAAAGCTGATATCCATCTTGCAAAGCATTATTGTCAATTCTCGCCACCAATCTACTTATATTTATCCATTTCTCCGCGTCAAATCCTATTTTATCAGCAATATTTCTTATTTCCTCAGGAGTTTTTAGAGCAGTCTTTCCTTTTCCTCCAACTATAAATAGTCCCAATTCTTCACATAATTCTCCTAAACCTTCCTTTAATGCTCCTCCAGTAGTAGTGGTTAGTCCTGAAGAATGCCAATCAAATCCTAATATACATCCTAAAGCTTGAAACCAATAAGGATCAGCTAACTTTCTTATAAAATCATTTATTCTTCCTTCAATAGCAAAAAGAAGTATGATTTCTCTGGAAAGCTTTTTCATTCTTTGAAAAAGCCAAGGAGGAGCTTTTCCAGAATGTAATGGAAGATCAGCAAATTTTCTTTGCATATTTTTTTTAGTATAATTATAACATTAAGATTTATAGAGGAGATTAACATGAAAAAAACGGTTATATTTATTCTTTTGTTTTATATTTTTATTATATTCATAGCTAAGGGAACAAATACTCCCCAAATTCCAAATTTTCCTAAAGGGATTCTAAAAATTTATCAGCAAAATAAAAGTTTAGAAATTCCAATCGAAATTGCAGATAGAGAAGAGCTCCATTCCTTTGGGTTAATGTTTAGAAGAAATATTCCTTGGAACTTTGGAATGCTTTTTGTCTTTAAAGAAGATGTAAACTATGGATTTTGGATGAAAAATACATATATTCCATTAGAAATAGCTTTTATTGATTCTAATAAAACTATATTTAATATCCAAAAGATGTATCCCTGCAATGAGAAGGAATGTAAGATTTACTACAGTCCTAAACCTTATAGATATGCCTTAGAAGTTAAGATGGGATTCTTTAAAAAGTTTGGTTTCAAAGAAGGGGCAAAAATAGAATATTGGAAAAAATAAATTGATTTTATCTATAATTAGGAGTAAAATTCTTAATTAATTTTCAACGTTGTTATAAGGTAAGTATAAGAATGAAAGTAAAAGTAAGTGTATTAGGATCAACAGGATATACTGGAGTAGAACTTGTTAGGATTTTAAAGTCTCATCCTAAGGTGGATATTATATTCTTGACTTCTCAAAGTTATGTTGGGAAGCCCTTTTCAGAGGTTTATCCTCATTTTTACGGATTATTAGATCACATTTGTGAAGAAGAAAAAACAGAAGAAATAGTAGAGAAATCTGATTGTATATTCACAGCTCTTCCCCATGGACATGCTATGAATATTGCAAAAGAGGCATTTGAAAAAGATAAAGTTATAATAGACTTAGGAGCGGATTTTAGAATAAAAGATCCCCAAATATATGAAGAATGGTATAAAATAGAACATACAGCAAAAGAATTATTACCTTATGCAGTTTATGGTCTCCCTGAAGTTTATAGAGATAAGATTAAAAAATCAAAAATTATTGCAAATCCTGGATGTTATCCTACAAGTATTGTTTTAGCTCTTTATCCTTTGCTAAAAGAAAACCTAATAGAAGAAGAAAATATAATCATAGACTCAAAATCTGGCGTATCTGGAGCAGGAAGATCTCTTTCCTTAAATACCCATTTCTGTGAAGTTAACGAAAATATAAAAGCCTATAATATTCTAAATCACCGCCATGTTCCTGAGATAGAACAAGAATTAAGTAATATTGCAAAAAAGGAGATAAAAATTTCTTTTACCCCCCATCTTATTCCAATTAATCGAGGAATCCTAAGTACTATTTATGGCAAATTAAAAAAGAAAGCTTCATATGAAGAGATTCTAGAGATATACAAAAGCTTTTACAAAAATGAAAGATTTATAAGAATTCTACCTAAAGAAATATTACCTAACACGAAAAATGTTTTAGGCACTAATTTTTGTGATATAGGTTTTGCAATAGACAAAAGAACAGATAGAATAATTATTGTTTCTGTTATAGATAATCTAATAAAAGGAGCTTCTGGACAGGCAGTACAAAATATGAACATAATATTTGGGTTTGAAGAAGATGAAGGTCTAAAAAATGTAAGTTTTTATCCGTAAAGGAGGAACAACTCTTTGGAAGAGATAAAACTTCCAATAGGATTTTTAGCAAGTGGTATCCATTGCGGAATAAAGGAAAAAAGTGAAAAAAGAGATTTTGGAATAGTTTTTTCTGAAATTCCAGGAAGTTGTGCGGGAGTTTTTACCAAAAACAAGGTAAAAGCAGTACCTGTAATAATAACAATGGAAAGAGTAAAAAATGGGATAGCTCAAGCAATAGTTGCAAACAGTGGAAGTGCTAACGCATGTACAGGAGAAAGAGGAATAAAAGATGCTTTATTAATCTCACAGAAAGTATCTAAGTTTTTAAATATTCCAGAAGAATATATATTACTTGCATCTACAGGAATAATTGGTAAACCTCTACCTATAGAAAAGATAGTTCCTAAAATTCCTCTTGCAATAGAGAACTTATCTTCTAAGGGAGGATTAGCTTTTCAAGAAGCTATAATGACTACAGATAAAAGACCTAAGTTTATTAATAAAACAATTTTTGTAGATAACAGAGAAATAACTTTTACAGGAATTGCTAAAGGTTCAGGAATGATACATCCCCAGCTTGCTACTATGCTTTCATTTATCCTTACAGATATATCAATTTCCTCTTTCCTTCTTGATAAAGCATTGAAGGAAGTTGTAGAGGAAACTTTTAATATGATTAGTGTAGATAGAGATACTAGCACTAATGATACTGTTTTAATTATTGCAAATGGAAAAGCTAAAAATAATGAGATTATAGATGAAAATGAAAATTATGAAATATTTAAAAATACATTAAAGGAAGTTTGTATCTATTTAGCAAAAGAAATTGCAAAAGATGGGGAAGGAGCAACAAAACTCATTGAAGTCGAGGTTATAAATGCATCAACAAAAGAATCTGCTAGAGCTCTTGCAAAATCTGTAGTATCGTCTAATTTAGTAAAGTGCGCTATATATGGACAAGATGCAAATTGGGGAAGAATTCTTTGTGCTCTTGGATATGCAGATTCTGACTTTGATCCATTTAAAGTGGATATTTATATTGGAGAGATTTTGATTGTAAAAAATGGAAACGGAATAGATTTTGAGGAAAAAGAAGTTTCAAATTTGTTATCAAGAAATTTTGTAAAAATAAAAATAGATTTAAAATCTGGCGATTATTGCGCTACTGCCTGGGGTTGTGATCTTACCGAAGAGTATATAAGGATAAATGCTAAATATAGAACATAGGAGAATGAAAAATGATTCCTGAAGATGTTAAGGAAAGAGCAAAAATTTTAATTACAGCGCTTCCATATATCAAAAAATTTTATGGAAAAATAGTAGTCATAAAATATGGTGGACATGCCATGATAAATAATGAACTTAAGAAAGCAATTCTTTCTGATATTGTGCTCATGAAATTTATTGGAATAAATCCCGTAATAGTCCATGGAGGAGGACCAGAAATAACAGATTTATCAAAAAAATTAGGATTAAAACCTGAATTTGTAGGAGGCTTAAGAGTAACAGATAAGGAAACTATGGAAATAGTTTCTATGGTTCTTGCAGGAAAAATTAATAAAGAAATTGTAAGTATAATAAATCAAATAGGTGGAAAGGCTTGCGGTATTTCAGGAATTGATGGTTTATTGTTTAATACTGTAAAAAAAATGGGAAGAATACTAAACTCCAAGGGGTCTATAGAGAATGTAGACTTAGGATATGTGGGAGAAATTAAAAATGTGAATCCTGAGATTGTTCTTCTTCTTATTAAAGAAGGTTACATACCTGTCATTGCACCATTAGGAATTGGAGAGGATGGAGAAATTTATAATATAAATGCAGATACAGCATCTGGAGAGTTGGCAGTTTCTTTGAAGGCTGAAAAACTTATTCTTTTAACAGATGTAGAAGGAGTTTTAAAGGACAAAGAAGATAGAAAATCTTTAATATCTTTAATAAGAATAGAAGAAGCAAAAAGACTAATTGAAGATGGAACTGTAGAAGGAGGAATGATACCAAAAATAGAATGTTGTATAAATGCAGTAAAAAGTGGTGTAACCTCTGCTCACATAATAGACGGAAGAGTTCCCCATTCATTACTCTTGGAAATATTTACCGACGAAGGAATTGGTACTATGATAGTTCCATAGAGGAGGAAAAGATATGAATACAAAAGAAATCATAGAACTTACTCAAAAATATGTGATGAACACCTATAACAGACTACCTATAGCAATTGTAAGAGGAAAAGGAGCAAAGGTTTGGGATGCTGAAGGTAATGAATATCTCGATTTTGTAGCAGGTATAGCAGTATGTTCCCTAGGACATTGTAATGACGAGCTTATATCTGCAATAATATCTCAAACCCAAAAGCTTATGCATATTTCAAATTTGTATTATATAGAACCACAAGGAGAACTTGCAAAAATTATAGTTGAGAACTCCTGTGGAGATAAAGTATTTTTCTGTAATAGTGGTGCTGAAGCCAATGAAGCTGCAATAAAACTTGCAAGGAAATATGGTAAACTTCATGGAGGAGAAGATAAGTACGAGATAATATCCGCCTATAGGTCTTTTCATGGAAGAACTTTAGCTACCATTACAGCCACAGGTCAACCGAAGTATCAAAGGGGTTTTGAACCTCTTCCTCAAGGATTTAAATATATTACTTTTAATGACATTTCTGCTCTCTATGAAAATATAAATGAAAAAACATGTGCTGTAATACTAGAACCTATTCAAGGAGAAGGAGGAATATATGTAGCAGAAAAGGAATTTTTAAGAACTGCAAGGGAACTTTGTGATAAATATAATGCTCTTTTAATTTTTGATGAAGTACAATGCGGAATCGGAAGAACAGGAAAGTTCTTAGCTTATCAACATTTCGATATTGAACCTGATATTATTACCTTAGCAAAAGCCTTAGGAGGAGGTTTTCCTATTGGTGCTATGGTTGCAAATAAAAAATGTTCTAACACATTTTCTCCTGGAGATCATGCATCCACCTTTGGAGGGAATCCATTAGCCTGTTCTGCAGGAATTGCAACCCTAAATTATATCTTCAAAAATGGAATTCTTGAACATGTGGAAAGTATTGGAAACTATCTTAAAGAAAAATTAATAGAACTTACTAATAAATTTACATTTATAAAAGAAGTAAGAGGCTTAGGTCTCATGTTAGGAATGGAGCTTTCTATTGATGGAAGAAAAATTGTAGAAAGATGCCAAAGAAATGGATTATTAATAAATTGTGTAGGAGAAAATATATTAAGATTTTTACCTCCTTTAATAATTACTAAACTTGAAGTAGACGAAGCAATAAGAATTCTTGAAAAAGTATTTAGTGAGATTTAGTATTTTTCAATTTCAATTTGGAATTTCCCTTTGCTAGTTTTTTTTAAAGTTCTTATCTTAAAATATCCCAAATTTTTAACAGAAACTAAATCTTGCTCTTTTATTTCATAGTAAGGATAAGTAACATTTTTATTATTTACTGTAACCGCACCATTTTTTATAATTTCTTGCACCCGAGTACGTGAAATATTAAAAGCAAAACTCACTATTGCATCAAGCCTCAAAGAAGCCTCTACAGTTTTTAAAATCTTCACACTCTTTTTTGGAATCAAATTATTTAAAGATAAAAAATAAAATTCTATATTTAAATCTCTTAAAACATTCTCTAAATTTTTCTCAATTTCCTTTTCACATATAAATTGTATTTTACTTTCTAAAATCCAAATATCTCCTAGTTTTTTTTCATCAATTCCTTTTTGAGTTAAATTTTTCTTTATATAAAATGGAGAAATTTTTTCTTTTGATATGAGCTCTATACCTAAGAAATATTTTTCTAAATCAATATAATCTAACAAGTCTTTATTGTCTGTTATAAAACCTCTTTTCCTCTCACAAAGAGGAATTCCTCCTTCTAATCTAACAAATAAATTTTTAAATAAATAGCTTACCTCCTGAAAATAATGTTGTTCATATGGATTAAGGAAGTCTGTCACAAATAATCCTCCTTTATAACTCACTTTCTGGAAAACCAAGTAAAGATCTTGTATGAACTTTTTCATTTCTTCTTCATAAGCGTTTCGAAGAATTTCATTGATACCTTTCATCATGGACTAATTTTCTCCCTTCTTTACTTTCTTTATAACGTCATTTTTTAATTCTTTTAAAGAATAAGCTCTATCTTCTTCTACTTTAGTTAAAAATCTCGATGAAATAAATCTCAATATTCCTGAAAATATAAAAATGTAATGATATTCAACGAGAGATATATTAAAATTATTCTTTAAATAAAGATTTATTAAAGGAGAAATATTTTCTATTATAAATCCTCCGAGAACATATGCTAAGGCAATACCTAAACTAGACACAAATAAATTTAATACAGCTATGTAAAAAGATCTGTGTTCATCAGGCGAAAGATTCAAAGCTAAATTGTTATAACCTAAATCCACTGCAGGCCAAAAAATTCCTGCTAATATTTGAATTAGAATTACAATAAATAACCAATTATTAGGCGATGTAAAACACCAAAAAAAAGGTAAAAAAGATATTACAGTAATCGAAACTAAGAGAACAGGTTTATTGCCAAACTTATCTATGATCTTCCCCCATATTCTAACAAAAAAAATTATAGTTATATTATTAATCAATTGAACATATAAAGCTATATCAAAAAAACTCATTTTTAAATACTTTATCATGTAAATATTAAAGAATGGACCAGCAATATTTAATGAAAACTGAAAAATTACTGCAAAAATTAAAAACTTTGAGAATTTAGGATGAGTTAGAACCCTTTTAAACATTGAAGTTAATTTTTCCTTAAACTCAAAATTACCCCTCATTGGAGGATCATAAACCTTAAAAAAACAAGCAATATCAAGAATACCTAAAATTGTTGAAAACACAAATACTATTGAAAAACCTATAATTCCAGGAATTGTATCCAAAAACTTTCCGATAATTAATCCACTAACAAAAGAAGATATCGTTGCCAACATACTTCTCTGACTAAAAAATCTTCCTCTAATCTCTAAGGGAACTAAATCCCCCATCCATGACATAAAGGAAACATTGAGAAAAGCTCCTCCTAGAGCACTCAGAATAAGAAAGAAAACAATAAAATAAAAAAGAATAACTCTATTAGAAATAATCAAAGGTAATATAGCAATAAAAAACCAGGGAACTCTATTAAGAAAACCACTAATAAGAAAAATTAGTTTTCTTTTTTTTGTCCTTTCCAAGACCATTGAAGCATAAAGTTGAATAGCTCCTCCTAAAACGGGTAAAGCTAACATTATGGCATAAAGTAAATCTCCAAAACCAAGTTCCTTTGCAAAACCTGCAATTGGTGTACCAACAGTGGTATTAAAGAATACAATTCCAAAGCATACACCTAATATTACAAAATTAAGGCTTTTTCTTAAAGACTCATCTTCAACAAAATCAGAAGATAAAATCTTCTTCATAAGATAAAATTATAACATAGATTAAAAAACAAAAGATAGGATATTCTTTGTTTTCATAAACAATATTTTAGAAAATTCTCTTGGGTCTAATTTTTCATATTCTAATCTCCTTATCTCAGGAACTATAAAATTATTAAATCCATTCTCTTTAAGCTGAAGTAAAAGATTTGTTAGAGGAATTACTCCATCGCCAGGAAGAATTTGATTAGACTCTTTTAAGTAGTATCGTGGTATATTTTCAGCATCTTTCAAATGTACAAACATAATTTTCGATAAATCTTTATCTTTAAAGACATCCATTTCCTCGTTAGAAATATAAAAATGGAAAGTATCAAGAAGAAAAGTTAAACTATGAACTTCTCTAAGAATTTTCCAGGCTTTTCCAAAGGTATTTATCAAAGAAAATGCATCTATTCTAAGAGTTAAAGTAATATTATTGGGTAAAATAGATAATAGCTTTTTTAAATTTTGAGAAAAAGCAGAAGACGCAATATTAAAACTTAGCCATTCAGGCTTTCTCCCAGGATTTATCAATAAAAAGGGTATATCCAATTTTAAACTTAGATCTATAAGTTCTCTCCATTTATATTCATTAAAGGATTCAACATCCAATCTAATATTATGATTTATCAAAACAGGCTTTAAAGAATTTTCCTCCAAAATCCTTTTTAATTCATCAATAGTCTTTTCCTTTAAAAATATTTTGATTTTTTCCTCATCTAATTCTATAAATCTACAAAATTCTTTAGATATTAAAACTTCTTCCTCTAAGGGTAGATTTAAAAAAGTATAACTACTCCAAACTAATTCCATGACTTTATCCTCCTAAAAAGAAGAATTATCAATTAAATTTTAACACAAACTTGCTTGAAAAAATAAACTATGCTAAACTTATCGGGTAAAATATATAAAGATATAAAGGAGGTAGAATCGAAAAAAATGAGAAAGCCAGAAGAGATTAGACAATTAATTCAAGAATTAAGCGATTACAGACATTCTAAATTGTTAGATAGTTTTGGTCCTGAATTTATAAGAAGAGAAGTGGCTCAAAAAATGATATATATCCTTCGCTGGGTATTAGAAGATTCTTCAGTTAATATAAATTTAAGAAGGGAAAGAGAATAAAGGAGGTAGCCTTGCCAAAGTATTCAGGAAATAAATTTGATTGGGAAGAAAAGTTAATTTCTCTTTATTATACTGCTTTAGAAAATTATATTGATAAGATTACTCTGTCTCCAAAATTAAAGGAAGAATTAGGCGAAGAATTTGAAGAGGATGATTTCTTAATTTTAGCAGAATTTCTAGCATCTTTAACGAAAATGTTTTTACATCAACAAGGATGGCTATATCATGACGAGGAAGACTGGATTTTTCCATTTCCTTCTCCTTATATTCACTGAAGGCTGTAACTTTTGGAAAACTGATGAATAAGGATATAGAAAGAAAAGTAATAGCAATACTAGAAATTCTTAATTCTTCTCATGAACCCGTAGGTGCAACCTACATTTCCAATAAATTATTGGAAAAGGGAATTAATCTTTCGGAAAGAGGAGTTCGTTATCATTTAAGAATAATGGACGAAAGAGGATTAACAAAAGTGATAGGAAAAGAAGGAAGAGTAATCACCAATAAAGGAAGAGAAGAGTTAAATAATGCCTTAGTAGCAGATAAAATTGGATTCATAATAAGTAAAATATCAAGTTTAGCTTTTCGAACCTCTCTAAACATAGATACAGGGAAGGGGGATGTTATATTAAATATCTCCTACATTCCTCGAGGTAAATTAAAAAAAGCATTAAATATAATGAAAGAAGTGTTCAATAAAGGATACGGAATAAGTGATAGAATTATAGTCTTTGAAAAAGAAGATGAAGAAATATTTCCAGGAATTATTGTCCCCGAAAAAGAAGTAATTATCGGAACAGTTTGTAGTGTAACTATTCATGGAATTTTAATTAAACAAGGAATTCCTGTAGAAGCAAAATTCGCAGGTATATTAGAAATTAAGGATAGAAATCCTACAAGATTTCTAGAGATAATAACCTATGAAGGAACAACCTTAGATCCTTTAGAAATTTTTATTAGAAGTAAAATGACCTCTATCTTGTCTGCAGTTAAAAATGGGAGTGGAAAAATTTTAGCAACACTAAGAGAAATTCCCTCTATTGCCCTTAGTAAAGTTGAAGAAGTATTAAAAGAAATTAGAAAAATAGGATTTCAAGGAAATATATTGTTAGGAAGACCAAACCAAGAGATATTAGGAATTCCTGTTGCTTCTGAAAAAGTTGGTTTAGTTATTGCTGGAGGCTTAAATCCTTTAGCTGCAGTGGAGGAAGCAGGAATCGAAGCTAGAAACAAAGCTATGGGAATTTTATATGAATATTCAAAACTTATTCCTATAAAAGAGTTTCTATCTTAAATTTAGTTAAATACTTGGAAATAATAATAGCTAAAATTCCTTTTATCAGATCAAAAGGAATAAAGGGAAAAACTCCTAGGGATAATGCTTTTGAATAATTAATTTTTAAGGAATACATTAGCCAAATACTTCCTAAAAGATAAATAATCAGTAATCCCAAAACTATTCCTAAAATTTTCATTTTCTCTCCTTTTTTGGAAATAAAGGAAATAATAGGACTAGCAATTAAAAAACCCCATAAATAACCTCCTGTCGGCCCAAAAAGAACATTTATCCCTCCCTTTCCTCCCGCAAAAACAGGAAAGCCAATCATTCCCAAGACAAGATAACCTAAGATAATAAAAAAGCTTTCTTTAGGATTGAATAATAAACCTATAATGAAAAGGAAAAAAACTTGTAAAGTAAAAGGTACTCTAGTAAAAGGAAGATTTATACTTAGATAACTTCCTATGATCATAAATACAATACCCATTGCACATAGAGAAATTTTTCTTGCATTCATATTATAAAATCCCTCCTTTTAAAGATTATAGATTTATTAATTTCTCTAGAGTAGGAAGAGAATTTTTCTTGCTATTCCATTGAAACTTTTGCTCTTTTATATAACCAAATTTTTTATCTATAAGTTCTTTATTAAATAAAGGATTAGGACTTCCTAAGGTTTTTTTAGAATTTATACTCTTCTCAGGAGAGAAAATCTCCAAAATATCATCAGCAAATAAAGAAGAAAACTTCTTCCATTCTTCTAATGTTAGATTTTCTAAATTTTTTCCCATTTCTTCGCAATATTTTACAATTTCTCCAACTATTTTATGAGCTTCTCTAAAAGGAATTCCTTTCATAACTAGATACTCTGCAATATCAGTAGAGAAGAGAAGGGAATTTTTTGCTAATTCATGCATTCTTTCTTTTTTAAACTTTAATTTTGGTAAAAATCCTATCCAAACCCTAAGAGTTAATTTTAATTGATCAATAGCATCAAAAACTGGTTCTTTATCCTCTTGTAAATCTTTGTTATAACTTAAAGGTATACCCTTAAGAATTGCCATTATTTTAAATAAATCACCCAAAATCCTTCCTGCTTTTCCTCTTGTTTGTTCTGCTAAGTCTGGATTTCTTTTGTGAGGCATCATACTACTTCCTGTAGAATATTCCTCAGGTAAATCAACAAAAGAAAATTCCTTTGTTGCCCACAAAATAATTTCCTCAGAAAGTCTAGAAAGATGTAAAAAGGTTGTAGTAATAAAAAACAAAAATTCCATTACAAAATCTCTATCTGATACCGCATCAAGACTATTTTCAGCAATCTTTGAGAATCCAAGAAGTTTAGCAGTAAATTCTCTATCTAGAGGAATATTACTTCCTGCTAGAGCTCCACATCCTAGAGGTAATACATCTATTCTTTTATAACAATCTTCAAGTCTTTCTAAATCTCTTTGAAACATTTCGTAATATGCTAAGAAGTAGTGCCCTAAAGTAACAGGTTGAGCATGTTGAAGATGAGTATATCCAGGCATTGGAGTACTAACATATGATTCAGAAAGTTTTAACAGTTCAGCCATTAAAGAAATAAGCAAATCTGCAATTTCACAAGCTTCCTTTTTTAAATATAGTTTTAAATCTAGAACTATTTGGTCGTTTCTACTTCTTCCTGTATGAATTTTTTTTCCAAAGTCTCCAGCAATTTTAGTAAGATTTTCTTCTATAAAAGTATGAATATCTTCTGCTCCTTGAATTATATCTAAATCATTTGAAATTTGTCTTTCCAATTCTAAAATACCATCTTTTATTACTTTCCATTCTTCTTCCTTAATTATTCCTATTTTTTTTAAAGTCAATAAATGAGCACAAGTTCCCACAAGATCCTCTTTCCATAATCTTTTGTCAAAAGATAAAGAGAAAGAAAATTCTTCAAAAGTTTTGTCTAAGGGCTGTTTCCATCGATTTCCCCACAAGGACATCTTTTTGCTCCTCAAAATAATCTTGTAAAGCTCTATAATCTATCTCTTCATCTATGTTCATTAACATTTTTATAATTGCATTAAAAGTATCCTCTGAAACAATACAAGATATTCCAAGATCATAACATGCCCTTCTCCATGCTTTATCATTTTTACCAATGCTAACTACGAGATCAAATTTTTTCTTAGTCAATGTAAAAATTTCATCTTTTTCAATATTCAAAGGTAGAAAAATATTACTTTCAGATTTATCTATAGAGTAAAGCTCAAAATTTCTTTTTAATAGATAATCCCAAGGAGCATCAAAATAAGTAGTAATCAAAATTTTACCGTTATATAATGGAATTTTTATTCCGCTAGCAAGCAATGCCTTATATAAGGCCTTTTCCCAAGTATAGTCTATTCCCATTACCTCACCTGTAGATCTCATCTCTGGACCTAGCTCTACTTCTGCAGACTTTATCTTAGTAAAAGAGAAAACTGGCGCTTTAACCGCAAAATGCTTAGGCATAGGATATACTTCACTTTCTATTCCAAAATCTTTAAGTTTATATCCAAGAGAAATTTTAGTAGCCCATTTTACTAAGGGTAATTTTAAAGCTTTGCTTAAAAAGGGCACTGTTCTTGATGCTCTTGGATTTGCCTCAAGTACAAAAACGTTCTCATTTTTATCAATTACAAACTGAATATTTAAAAGACCTCTAACTTTTAAAGCTAATGCTATCTTTTTTGAATATTCTATAATCTTTTCTTGGGTTTTAAAAGATAAGGAATATGGAGGATAAACAGCAATACTATCTCCCGAGTGAATTCCAGCCCTTTCGATATGTTCCATAATTCCAGGAATAAAAACATCTTCTCCATCACAAAGAAGGTCTACTTCTGCTTCCTTTCCCAATACAAATTGGTCCATCCAAAGAGGCAATATTAAATCTCGTCTTTTGAAATAATTTTCCAATTCTTCAATATTATCTATTATATGCATTGCTCTTCCACCTAATACGTAGGATGGTCTTAAAAGCACAGGAAAACCAATGTCTTTTACGACCTCTTTTGCTTCAATAAAACTTCTAACATAAAAACCTTTAGGTCTTGGTATTTTTAATTTTTGAAGAACCCTGTCAAATTTTTCTCTGTCTTCTGCAAGATCGATACTTTCTTGAGATGTCCCTAATAGATAGAAACCTCTCTTTACTAAGGTCTTTGATAGGTTTATAGCAGTCTGCCCCCCAAACTGAGAAAGAAAACCTAAAGGTTCTTCTTCTTCCATAACATTTGTAACATCTTCTGAGGTTAAAGGTTCAAAGTAAAGCCTATCAGATACATCAAAATCTGTACTAAGAGTCTCTGGATTATTATTTATCATAACTGAAACAAGGCCTTCCTCTTTTATGGATTTTACTGCCTGAACAGTACAATAATCAAATTCTATTCCTTGTCCAATTCTTATAGGTCCGCTACCTAAGACTACTACCGACCTCTGAGGATTTTTAACAACTTCATTTTCTTCTTCATACGTAGAATAATAATAAGGAGTTTGAGCAGAGAATTCAGCAGCACAAGTATCAACTATTTTATAAACAGGAAATATCTTATGAATCTTTCTATATTGGAATATTTCTTCTTTTGAAGCATTAAGAATGCATGAAAGATCATAATCTCCTAATCCTAAACTTTTTAAAAATTTTAATTCTTTTGGGGTGATTTCTGAAAGAGATTTACCTTTATATTTTAAAGATAATGCAATCAAATTATATATCTTGCTTAAGAAAAAGGGATCAATTTTCGTAAGTTCATAAACTTCTTCCACAGTAAATCCTCTTTTAAAACCTTCAGCTATAAGAAAAAGTCTTCTATCATCCGCTTTTTTCAAATAATATTTTATTTCTTCATTGGAAAGATAGGAAAATTTATCAAAAAATAAGCCTAATTCTAAATCCAAAGAACGTATAG
The DNA here is from genome assembly GCA_025060475.1 of Dictyoglomus sp. Classification (NCBI taxonomy): domain Bacteria; kingdom Pseudomonadati; phylum Dictyoglomota; class Dictyoglomia; order Dictyoglomales; family Dictyoglomaceae; genus Dictyoglomus; species Dictyoglomus sp. The sequence goes on from JANXBZ010000001.1 coordinate 141,051, forward strand.
CTTTCAGTAAGGCCTCTTCAAAAGTTCTTCCTAAAGCCATTACTTCTCCTGTTGCTTGCATTTGGGTGCCAAGACTTCTATCTTCTACTTTAAATTTTTCAAAACCCCAGCGCGGAATTTTTACTACTACATAATCAAGAGCCGGCTCAAAAGCTGCATAGGTTTCTTTAGTAACAGGATTTTTGATTTCATCTAAAGTCAACCCTATGGCAATCTTTGCAGTAAGCCTTGCAATAGGAAAACCTGTAGCCTTAGAAGCTAGGGCACTAGATCTACTTACTCTTGGATTTACTTCAATAACATAGTACTCTAAATTTTTAGGATTTAAAGCAAATTGAATATTACATCCACCTTCAACTTTTAAACCTGATATAATTTTCAAAGATGCAGTTCTTAACATTTGATATTCACAATCATTTAGAGTTTGAGTAGGAGCCACAACAATACTATCTCCTGTATGAATTCCCATTGGATCAAAGTTTTCCATACTACAAATAGTTATAACATTTCCTTTAGAATCTCTCATTACTTCAAACTCTATCTCTTTCCAACCTACAACACTCTTCTCTAAAAGAGCTTGCTTTACAGGGCTAAGACTCAAACTTCTCAATAAAGCTTTTTCAAAATCCTCAATTTTTTCAACAATTCCTCCCCCTGTACCACCTAGAGTATATGCTGGTCTTATAACTAAAGGAAATCCAATCTCATCTATAGCATTTATCCCTTCTTCTAAATTATGAACAATCACACTTTTTAAAACAGGTTCTCCAATTTCCTCCATCTTTTTCTTGAATAATTCCCTATCTTCTGCAAAATTAATAGATTCTAATGATGCACCTAAGAGAGGAATTCCTAGTCTATCTAAGACTCCTGCAGATGCAAGTTCCATAGCTAAGTTTAAGCCTGTTTGCCCCCCCAACGTAGCGATTATTCCATCAGGTCTTTCTTTTTCTAAGATTCTTTCTACAACTTCTGGGATTAAAGGTTCTAGATATATTCTATCTGCCATTTCCCAATCAGTCATTATCGTGGCTGGATTCGAGTTTATCAAAACTATTTCAATTCCTTCTTCCTTTAATGCTTTACAAGCTTGAGTACCAGAATAATCAAATTCTGCTGCTTGTCCTATTATTATAGGACCTGAACCTATAACTAAAACCTTATTAATATTTTTTTTCTTAGGCACACTTCCACCCTCTTATCTTTTTAATTTAATAAACTATTAAACTCCTCAAAGATAAATTTAGTATCCTGAGGACCTGGAGAAGCCTCAGGATGAAACTGAACTGCTAATAGAGGAAGACTATTATGCTTTATGCCTTCTAAAGTTCCATCATTTAAGTTATAAAACCATACTTCAAATCCAGAAGGTAATGTGTCTTCTCTTACTGCATAACTATGATTTTGAGAAGTTATATAAACTTTTCCTGTTTCTATATCCTTTACAGGATGATTTGCCCCTCTATGTCCAAATTTAAGTTTATAAGTTCTTGCACCAACACTTAATGCTAATAATTGAATTCCAAGACATATTCCTAATATAGGTTTTTCTAAAGCAAGGATTTTCCTAATAGTCTCTTGAGTATATGGAACATTTGTGGGATCTCCTGGTCCATTAGATAGAACTATTCCATTAGGATTAAAATTTTTTATATCCTCAAAAGAGCTCCATGCAGGAAATATTTTTATTCTATAATTATATCTCAGAAGTTCTCTTATTATTCCCCTCTTTACTCCAAAATCTAAGAGAGCAATTCTCTTTTCTCCCTGAGGATTAAGTTCATAAGGAACAGAAGTTGTAACTTTTCTTACTAAATCTAAATAATTAAAATCAAGTCTTTCTAATTTTTTAGCAAGAACAAAAGGATCTTTTTCAATTGTTGAAATAATTGCTTTCATTGTTCCAAATTTTCTTATTTCTTTTACAATCTTTCTTGTATCAACTTTATGAATAGCAACGATATTTTGCTCACAAAAAAATTCTTTTAAAGATAAAGGACTATCCCAGTGAAACTTATAATCATTAAACTCTCTTGCTACAACTCCTTTACAAAAGATTTTTTCATTTTCTAGTCTTTTAACATCAATTCCATAATTTCCAATTAGAGGATAAGAAAAAACAATTATTTGATTTGCATAAGAAGGATCAGTAATAACCTGAGGATAACCAACCATACTTGTATTAAAAACAATTTCCCCATAACTTTCCCCATCGGCACCAAAACTTTCTCCAATGAAACTATGTCCTGTCTCTAAGACTAATATACCCTCCGTTTTTTTCATCTTTTTAATCTCCCTTAAAATCCATTTTATTCCTAAGGATTATATACTAAAAACTAAATTTTATCAAAATCAAAAATTATTTTTATTTCCTTTTTTAGCATATAAATAAGAAGGTAATCCAAAGATTTTAATAAACCCTTCCGCAGACTCTTTAGAAAAAGTACTTTTCTTATCATAAGTCGCTAAATCATAATCATACAAAGAGTAGGGAGAATACTTTCCAACAATTGAAAAAGCCCCATAGCCAAATTTAACTCTAACTTTTCCTGTGACTCTCTCTTGAGTTTTTTCAATAAAACTTTGTAGAGCTTCCCTTAAAGGATCAAACCATAATCCGTAATAAATAATTTGAGAATATTTCTCTTCGACTATTCTCTTAAAGTGTGATAATTCTCTATGATGAACTAAGCTCTCTATCGCAGAATGAGCTTTAATTAGAACAAGAGCAGCTGGAACTTCATAAATTTCTCTTGTTTTTATTCCTACTAACCTATTCTCGATATGATCAACTCTTCCTATCCCATATTCTCCTGCAATTTTATTAAGATTTTCTATTATTTTCAAAGGAGACATTCTTTCCCCATCTAATTCCACAGGAATTCCTTTTTCAAAGGATATTTCGATATATCTTACAGGAAGATTTGGTTTTATTTTTGTCCATTGAAAAATATCTTCTGGAGGTTCTAACCATGGATCTTCAAGAATTCCTCCTTCAATACTTCTTCCCCAAAGATTTTCATCTATGCTGTAAGGATTTTCTTTTGATACAGAAACAGGTATATTATTTTCTTTTGCATATTCTATCTCTTCTTCTCTAGTAAAATTCCACTCTCTTACTGGAGCTATAACCTCAAGATCAGGTGCTAGAGATTTCACAGCAATATCAAATCTTACTTGATCATTTCCTTTTCCCGTACAACCGTGGGCTACATATCTAGCATTATTTTCTCTTGCTACTTTTACTAAATATTTTGCAATTAAAGGTCTAGAGAGAGCAGTTGATAATGGGTAAACTCCTTCATAAAGAGCATTTGCTTTTAAAGCAGGAAGAACATATTCTTCTACAAATTCTTCCTTTAAATCCCATACATATGCCTTTTCAACCCCTAATTTCTCTGCTTTTTCTTTAACTTCATTAAGATCTATTTTTTGTCCTATATCTATTGTTAAAGTTATAACCTTTAGATTGTATTTCTGGCCTAACCATTTTATAGCTACAGATGTGTCTAAACCTCCCGAATAAGCTAAAACAACCTTCTCCATATTTTCTTTTATTTTCCTCCTTATAGACTAATTTTTAAAAATTATAAACTCAGAAATCATTTTCTGCTTCAGGATAAGAACCTAAAATTTTGAAAGAGAGACATTCTTCTTTCAATAATTCTAAAGCTCTTTTAACTCTATCTTCTTCCTGATGTCCTTGAAAATCTACGAAAAATAAATATTGAAAAGGAGAAGACTTTACTGGTCTTGACTGAATCAAGGTCATATTGATATTAAAATCATAAAGAGGCTTTAAAGCCTTAAATAAAGCTCCTGCCTGATGTTTAACAGTAAAAATAATAGAAGTTTTGTCTTTACCAGAAGGCTTCAATTTTTCTCTTCCTAAAACCAGAAAACGTGTCCTATTATACCAATTATCTTGAATATTTCTTGCCAATATCTTCAAACCAAAAATCTCACTAGCTAAAGAACTTGCTATTGCTGCACCTTTAGGATCTTCCTTCGCTAAAGAAGCACCGTAAGTAGTGCTACTTGTTGAAATTTCTTTAGCTCTTGGAAGATTCTCTTTTAACCATTTTCTACACTGAGACAAGGCTTGAGGATGAGAATATACTCTCTCAATTTCATCTAGAGAATCTTGTAAAGATAAAAGACAATGCTGTATAGGTAAATATATTTCACCAATTACTTTAAGAGTTGTTTCTACTAAAAGATCCATAGTAGTACCTACAGTGCCTTCTAAAGAATTCTCTATAGGCACAACCCCATAATCAATTTCATTGTTTTCCATGGATTGAAATATATTTTCTACTGATGGAAGGGGAATAAATCTTGAGCCTTTACCAAAAAATTTTATAGCAGCTTGATGAGTAAAGGTTCCCTCGGGCCCTAAAAAACCGATTTTAATTTCCTTTTCTAAATCTCTTATATGACTAATTATATCTTTGAAAATCTCTTCTATGGCAAAATAAGAAAGGGGTCCATTGTTTAATTTCTTTAATTTCTCGAGAATTTCTTTCTCTCTTAAAGGATCAAAGGGGAGTAAATTATTCTCTTTTTTAAGCTCACCAATTTTTAAGGCTAAATTTGCTCTTTTATTTATAAGTTCCAATATTTTTTTATCAATCTCATCTATTTCTTCTCGTAATTTTTCCAATTCATCTTTCATAATTTTCCCCCATAAATTTTTCATAAATTTTAAAGAAGAATTTTTAAAAAAGCAAGAGTATAAAAGTAAAAAGTATAGAAAGTATTGGTAATAAAGCTCAGGATTAACAAAACTCTTATCTCAAATTTCTTTTTTAGATTTACATGAATGATTTTTTGTTATATTATAATTAAAGGTATCTAAAAATCAGTTGCGCAAAAGAAGGGGATGATGAAAATTAAAAACTCAAGAGTTTTAAGACGAAGTATTTACTTTCGAGAATTAAACATACTCATCGCTCTTATAATTTTAAGTACAGTAATAACTATAATCAATCCAAGGTTTTTAAGCTCCTTTAATCTCCAGATAATTGCAAGACAGATAGCAATCTTCGGATTATTAGCCATCGGCGAAACTCTCGTTATTATTGGAGGAGGAATTGATTTATCTGTAGGCTCTCTTGTAGCTTTAACAGGAGTACTTGTAGCTTTATTCATGAAAAATGGATTAGGTGTAACAACTTCTATATTAATAGTACTAATACTTTCTTCCCTTATTGGGCTTTGGCATGGCCTATTTGTAACTAAACTTAAAGTTCCTCCCTTTATAATCACTCTTGGCACTTTAACCGCTGCGAGAGGATTAGCATCAGTAATTACAAAAGGATGGCCAATAATTGGTCTACCTGAGAAATTTTTCTTTATTGGACAAGGAGATATCTTAGGAATACCTTTCCCTCTAATTATCCTTATTTTCTTCGCATCTATAGCCTTTTTTATTACAAAATATAGTGTCTTAGGAAGACAACTCTACGCAACAGGCGGAAATATCGAAGCAGCAAGATTATCAGGTATTGATGTAGACAAAAGAAGAATATTCACCTATGTTTCCAGTTCATTTTTAGCAGGGATAACTGGAATAATAATAGCCTCAAGACTAAGTCAAGGACAAGCAGGAGTAGGAGGAGGATATGAGTTAAGTGCTATTGCTGCTGCAGTAATTGGAGGAACTTCTCTTTCAGGAGGCGAAGGAACAATACTAGGAACTCTAATTGGAGCTGCAATTATGAGTGTTATATATAATGGACTAATTCTTTTAGAAATATCCTCTTATTGGCATGATGTAGTCATGGGTTTAGTAATAGTTACTGCTGTGACTTTAGATATATGGAGAAAGAGAAGAAGAGTTTAAAAGGAGGTGAGATTAATTCTAACTTATTTCCTTAAAATTATTAAAAGGGGGTCACCTTTATGAAAAAGTTTATTTTAGTCATTCTACTTTGTTCCTTTGCTTTATTTTTCTCCGTAAGCTATTCCAAAGAAATTCATGTAGCAGTAATTGGAAAATCAGTTCATCCTTATTGGTCTGAAGTTGAGTTAGGTGTCAAAAAAGCCTCACAAGATCTTGGTATAAAAGCAACGTTTTTTGTCCCTCTAAAAGAAGATATTCCTGCCCAAATTGCACAAATGGAATCCTTCATAGCTATGGGAGTTACTGGAATTGCAGTTGCTCCTTCTGACCCAACAGCAATTGCTCCAACTATTGAAAAGGCTTTAGCTAAAGGAATACCAGTGATTACTTTAGACACTGATGCACCTTTAAGTAAAAGATTAGTCTATATTGGTACTGATAATTACTCTGCAGGAAAGATTGCAGGACAAGTAATGTCAGATTTATTAGGAGTAAAGGGTGGAAAGGTAGCAATAGGAACAGGATCTTTAACAGCAATGAACTCTTTAGAAAGAATGAAAGGATTCATGGATGGAATTGCAAGAAATAAAAGAATTACTGTAGTAACAAAACCTGCCCTCTGTGATTTTGAAGATACTGGAAGAGCAGTAACCTTAGCGGAACAAGCATTACTTACTTATCCAGATCTTAGAGGATTCTTTGGAGTTTATGCCTTTAATGGACCTGCAGCTGCAAAAGCAATAAAGTCTGCTGGAAAGGTAGGGCAAGTACTAATTGTTTGTTTCGATACAACTCCCGAACATATGCAACTTATAAAGGAAGGAGTCATTTCTGCAACTGTTGGACAAAGGCCCTATATGATGGGATATAAGAGTGTAGAAGTATTATTTAAGATGGCAACAAAAGGTATTGACGCAACTTTAAAGGAACTTCCAGCAAATAGAATTATAGATACAGGAGTAGACGTTGTTGCTGCGGATAAATACATTAAGTTAATAAAAAGTGTTCCCGCTCTTACAGTAGAACAATATAGGAAAAGATTAAATGAATTAGGAATACCTGTTCAAGGCTGGTAAAATTAAGGGGAGGCTATTCCTCCCCTTAAAAAATTTCAAGGAGGCAAAATGGAACAAGAATTAATATTAAAAATGGAAAAAATATCTAAAGCCTTTCCTGGTGTTCAAGCTTTATCTAAAGTAGACTTAGAAGTATACAAAGGAGAAATTTTAGCTTTAGTGGGTGAAAATGGCGCAGGAAAATCTACACTGATGAAAATACTTACAGGTGTCTATAATAAGGATGAAGGGAAAATTATTTTTAAAGGTAAAGAAATAGAACCTAAAAATCCTAATCACGCTCAAAAGTTAGGTATTTCTATGATTTATCAGGAATTCAATTTAGTTCCTAATTTGGATATAGCTACTAATATATTTTTAGGAAATGAACCTAGAAAGGGTAAATTTCTTAAAGTTTTTGATATTAAAAAAGCCTTTAAAGAATCAGAAAGATTACTAGAAATGGTTGGGCTAAATATCTCTCCAGACACTTTAGTTAAAGATCTCACGGTTGCTCAACAGCAAATGGTAGAAATTGCAAAAGCTTTAGCTTTAAAGTCAGAGTTGATAATAATGGATGAACCAACTTCTGCATTAGCGGGAAAAGAAGTCACGAAATTATTTGAGATTATGAGAAAGCTAAAAAATGATGGCATTTCAGTAATATTTATAACTCATCGTTTAGAAGAAGTATTTCAGATAGCAGATCGAATCGTAGTCTTAAGAGATGGACAAAGAGTTGGAGAGCTTACTTGTGAAGAAAACAAGATCGATGAAGTAATAAGATTAATGGTTGGAAGGAGTATTCGAGTATCATCAAGGATAGATTCAAGTGCTGATAATATAATTCTTGAAGTTAAAAATCTTTCTTCTCATGCTATAAAGAATGTTAGTTTCTATTTAAGAAAAGGGGAAATCTTAGGAATAGCTGGATTAGTTGGATCTGGAAGAACAGAAATTGTAAGAGCTCTTTTTGGTGCAGATACTAAAATTTCAGGAGAAATTTATCTTGATGGAAAGAAAGTTGAAATTAATTCTCCAAAAGATGCTGTTAGGTTAGGAATTGGTTTAGTTCCAGAGGATAGAAAATTACAAGGACTTATTCTTAATATGACTCTCCATGAAAATCTCTCTCTCCCAAGTATTCCCTTTATTTTTCCTAAGGGAATAATTAACTTAAAAAAAGAATATAAGTTAGTAGAAGAGTTTGTAACTAGACTAAGAATAAGAACTCCTCATATATTTCAAATAGTTAATAATCTTTCTGGAGGAAATCAACAAAAAGTTGTAGTTGCAAAATGGTTAGCATTAAAACCCAAAATTCTTATTCTCGATGAACCTACAAGAGGTATAGATGTAGGAGCAAAAGCAGAAATTCATAATTTAATCGGAGAATTAGCAAAGGAAGGAATAGGTATAATACTTATATCATCTGAACTTCCAGAGATTCTTGCTCTTTCTGATAGAATTCTCGTAGTATCAAAAGGAAGAATAACAGCAGAACTAAACCGCAAGGACGCTACTCAGGAAAAGATAATGCAATATGCTATAATTTAAATCTTTCCTTTTTCTCTTTCATATAATAGTTCAATACTTTCAAAAATTGGAAATTTTCTAAGAACATTTAAGGATTCCTTCCATATATTGTCTAAGACTTGAGATTCTAAGTTTTCTTCTCCTACTTTGCGAATTATATTTGCGGAATTTTTAATAAATCCTTTTATCTCCTCCTCAGTATACTTTCCTAAATTTTTATAAAAATATGGCCAATAAGGCTTTAAATTTCCCACTAAATTCTCGAAAATATATTTAACTTCTTGAACATTATTTTCAATGTAATCTTGCCATGATTCTTCTAATTTCTGACTTATATTTAATCCCTTAAATCTATTATAAATTTCCATCCAAAATCTCCAAAAAGTAAATATTAAAGCTAACTTTTTGTCTTCTTCAAAAGAAACAATTTTTTTATCTCTTAACAATTTCCCAAGAATACTCTGGGTTCTTGATCTCTCGAAGATTGACTCATCAATAATTTGTTTAAAAGTTTTCTCTCCATCAAAAAACCATGAAAAAAACTCTTCTTCAAAATTTTCATATTTTCCAACAAATAGAAAGATGTGATTAAGATTATTTTCTATAAAATTGATAAACTCAAAAATTTTTGCTGCATCAAGAACCATATCTATTCTAGTCCTGCCTAAAGAAAAGAGGAAATTTATAGCTTCTCTTGAAAACTTTTCTATAGAATCAGGAGTAAATTCTTTTAAATGTCTATAAAAATAATGCCAAGAAACTTTCTCTTGAGAGGTTATATCTCTAAAGATTTCTTTTACTTTTTCCTCTTTTTTATTCAAAAAATTTTGCCACTCTCTTCTAAGATTTCTTTCAGTTATTGCAATTTTAGGAAATTCTTTTAAGGCATGAAGCCAATACCTCCAAAATATATATAACCAAAATAATGAAAAATCCTCATTTATTCTTAAAAGTCGTTCTTCTTTAATTAGTTTCTTAACTAACTCTAAAGTTTTTACCTTTCCCAATGAAGATTCATAAGCTACCTCTCTTACTGTTTTTAAACCATCAAAAGAGGAACACACTACCTCTTCTTCCAAAGATAAATCCTCAATTTTAACAGGTAATAATATTACTTCACCAAGATAATCCATAAGATCAATATATTTTGCGGCACCTATTAATACTTCAAAGGGATCAATATCTAAAGTATAAAAAGAAGATTTCTCCTCAGGAAAGAAAATAAAATTTCCTTTATTCCATAATGCTAAATCTAATAGAGCATCCATATTTTCTAAAAGTCCTGTTTTCGCATATACAATCCTACCCTCTTTAAAAAATACTTCAGCCTTTCTCTCTCCATCTTCAACCTGAAATTTACCTGTTTTCCTTCCTGAGGAAAGAAGTTGAAGAACTTCCCATAGAGGTAAACTTACTAAGTCTCCCCTTATTCCCATCCCATTTTCCTCCTTAGAGAATTTTTAACGGAGAAGACCCATTTTCTTTTTTCTATATTGATCAAACATTATAGCTAGAATTATTATAGCTCCTATAGCTGAAGGTTGCCAATAGGCAGGAAATCCAAGAAGAACCATTCCTGTTCTTAAGACCTGCATTATAGCAGCACCAATGAGTACTCCTAATATGGTTCCTTCACCACCAGTAAGAGAGGTTCCCCCAATTACCGCAGAAGCAATAATATCTAATTCATATCCCAAAGCAGCAGTAGGCGCAGCAACACCAAGTCTTGCAGTCATAAGAATTCCTCCTACTGCTGTTAATAAACCACAAAGGGTATATACTAATAATTTTATTCTTCCTGTATTAATTCCGGAAAGACGAGCTGCTTGTTCGTTACCACCTACAGCATATATTCTATATCCCCAAACCGTTCTATTTAAAAATAAAGAAACTATAATACCAAGAAGTACCATAATAATCACAGGAAGAGGAATACCAACTCCCAAAAATGGTATATCATATTGTCCCCAAAACATAAAACTTCTAGGTAATTCTCTTACTGGCCAACCACCAGTTAACCCATAACAAAATCCACGAGCAATACTCATAGTTCCTAAAGTCGCCACAAAAGGAGGAAGATTTGCTTTGCTAACTAAGAGACCATTAATAAATCCCACAAAGGCATAGATCTTCTTTTTGCAAATAATAGACATACTCCTACAAAGAACCAATCTCTTAATTTAGGATATGCTTGCATAACCTCTTATAATAATTGAACTCCTTTATTTATATCATCTTAGCATTCTACAATAGTTACAATTTTTATATTTAGGATATTGTTTTATTTCATCTCTAAATCCTATCATTTTCTCTTCTAGATTAGGAGCTCAAGGAACTCCAGTAAGGAATGCTACTTTTCTTTTTGTTCCCATGCTTTTACTAAATTTCTTTATATACAGCTTTATTAATTACATCAACCTTACGCGCAATCACATCTTCTACCACTCTTGCTTGTTCTGTAGCATCAGAGGCCACAGAACCAACATATAAAACTTCAACTTTATATGGGCCTTGCTTAGATAACTCTTCTGCTCTCTTAAAAGCCCCATCTCTTCCTGTCTCAAATACTGGATTATTTAATGCCTTTGGAATCCAAGCAAAGACAAGTTTTTTAGGAACCTGTGCAGTAGCTAAAATTAAAAGGAGAATAATCAATAAAAAGGATCAAAAAACTCTTTTTCATAAGAAACCTTCCCTAAAGTAAATTTTACAAAAAACTTAAATTCTTTACCAACCCCTATTAAGTTTTAATTAATTTTAACATGAAATTTTTATTTAGTCAAAAATTAGCTTCTTTTTTAAAAATCTAAAAGTCTTTCTCTTTAAATACACTAATTAAATTTTCTAATATCCCATTCTAAAAAGAGACTTTCGTCCAAATTTAGTTAAATAAGTATCTCACTCCTTAGGACAACAACTTTTACTCTTCTATATTAAAAAGTAAAATTCATTTTTGATTTCCATAATATTTCTCTACAAAACTTGATAGTTTTCCAAAGTAATCCTTTATTAAGGGATATAAAGATCTGTATAATTCATACAATTCTCTATAAAGCTCCACATTTTCTTTTTTAGGTTCTTCTTTACTTACAACTTTTATTGCAGTTTCACATGCTAATTCTACGTTTTTATAGATTCCAACACCAACACCTGCTAGAAGCGCAGCACCGTATGCAGCTCCCTCAGTAACATTAATAGTTATTATAGGATTATTAAAAATATCTGCTAAAATCTGCCTCCAAAGAGGACTTCTTGCTCCTCCTCCAGAAACTCTAATTTCCTTAATTTCAATACCCAGATTTTTGATTAACTCTAAAGAATCCTTCAATCCAAAAGCAACTCCTTCAAGAACAGATCTTACAAAATAGGGTTTTTTATGTCTTAAAGATATTCCCATAAAAACCCCCTTTGCTCTTGGGTCAGGATAAGGAGTTCTTTCTCCTGTAAGATAGGGAAGGAATAATAATCCTTCTGCTCCAGAAGGTACCCTTTCTGCAGACATAGTTAAAAATTCATAGGGATCCTTTCCTGTCCACTTTGAAAGTTCCATTTCAATTTCTCCAAAGGAATCTCTAAACCATCGGAAAGATCCCCCTGCTGATAGCATTACCCCCATAGTATGCCATTTTCCTGGTACTGCATGACAAAAAGTATGAAGTCTTCCTTCCTTTTCTCCTTCAGGCTTATCTAAATGAGCAAAAACCACTCCTGATGTTCCCAGGGTTACCGATACTATACCACTTTTTACAATACCTGTTCCTACTGCTTGAGCTGCTTGATCTCCTCCTCCCCCAACTACGGGTATACCAGGCACTAAACCTAATTCCTCCGCCACATCTGATAAGAGAGTTCCCGTAATTTCAGGAGACTCATAAACTTTTGGCATCCAATCTTCAGGAATATCAAGTAAGGAAAGCATTTCCTTAGACCATTTTCTATTTTTTACATCAAAAAGTAAAGTTCCTGAAGCATCGGAAACTTCCGAAGCATATTCTCCTGTTAAACGATAACGAATATAGTCCTTTGGAAGAAGAACTTTTTTCACCTTTGAGTAAATCTCAGGTTCATTTTCTCGAAGCCATAATATCTTAGGAGCAGTAAAACCTGTAAGAGCAAGATTTAGAGTTAAATTAAGAAGATTTTTAACTCCTCCTACTCTTTCTATAATTTCCTCACATTGCTTTGCAGTCCTTTGATCGTTCCAAAGTATTGCCTTTCTTAAAACTTTTCCTTGAGAATCTAAAAAGACAGATCCATGCATCTGACCTGTCAGTCCAATAGCTTTAATATCCTTGGGAGATATAGCGGATAAACTTAAAATTTTCTGAATAGATTTTTTAGTTGCTTGCCACCAATCTTCTGGATCTTGTTCAGACCAGCCTGGATAAGGAGTGTAGAGAGGATACTCTTCTGTCCATGATTGAATTACATTTCCCTCTTCATTAATAAGCAGAGCTTTCGAACCTGTAGTTCCCACATCAATTCCAATTAGCAAATTTACCACCTCTTTCCCATTTTTTTACTTATATTTTAGTAAATCGTTTTCTTTATTGTCAAGAATAATCCTTTTGTTTAAAGTTCTCTTAATTATTTAAATATACCTTTTTTCTTTTAAGGTAAAAATTGCTATAAATATACCCAGTAATCCTAAAAGAAGGAGTAGATAAAAAACATAGAAATAACTTCCCAAGATATCTCTTAATGCTCCAGAAACTGATACTCCTATTAATGCTCCAACCCCATAAGCTGTAAAAACAATCCCGTAGTTTTTACTATAATGTCTTTGTCCGAAAAATATTATAGTAGCTGCTGGAGCAATAGCAAGCCATGCACCGAGAGTCAACCAAAAAAGACAAAAAGCTATTATATAAGTGTATAGACTATTAGGATAAATTAACATGATTACCGAAGCAAAAATTACTAATGTGTAAGATAAAACTGAGGATTTTAAAGGAGAAATTTTATCTGTTAACCAACCAAATAAAGGTCTCCCTAGAGCATTAAAAATTGCAAATAAGGAAACTAACCCTGCAGTAAATTTGGGCTCCAATTTTATTAGTTCTTCTCCCACAGGACTTGTTATTCCAATAATCATTAAACCTATCAAAGTTCCTATTACGTAGCATGACCATAATCCATAAAATTTTGGGCTTTTTAGCATAGCTTTGGTATCTAAATCTATAGCAGAAATATTTTTATCTTTTTTTCCTACAGAAAAATCTTTAGAAGGAAATTTAAAAAGAAGACCCAAGACTAATATGATTATTAAAAAACTAAGTCCGAAAATTCTAAAAGTATAAAAAGGACCATAAATTTCTATTAGTTGGCGCGCTAAAGGAGCAGTAATAAGAGGAGATAAACCAAATCCTGAAATAGTAAGTCCCATAGCTAAACCTTTCTTATCAGGAAACCATCGAGAAATTACTGCTATAGGAACACCATAAACTACTCCTACACCGCCTCCTCCTAAAACCCCATAGGTTATAGTTATAAAGTTAATATTTCGAATAAACCCAGAAAGAATCCATCCTATACCTACCAATATTCCTCCTATTGCAATTACAGTCTTAGGAGAATACTTATCTATAAACCTTCCAGAAATAGCCATTAACAAGGAAAACAAAGCTAAGAAAGTCATATAGGGCAGTCCACTTTGAACTGCGCCTATGTTTAAAATATTCTCAAGAGGTTTTCTAAATATACTCCATGAATAAACTGTTCCTAAACATATATAAATTAAAATTCCTGCAGGAATAAGAATCCATCTTTTCTTATTTCCCATAGTCTCTTACTCCTTTTTAATTACTTTAAAAGGACATATTTGGAAACATATTCCACACTTAGTACACTTTTCTTGGTTAATTACATAAGTTCCATCATAATCTTTAAATATAGCTCCTACGGGACAATTTTTAAAGCATATAGAGCATTTTCTACACTTTTCTCTTATTACTTCATAATGTATTAATGCAATACATGATTTAGCTGGACATTTTTTGTCTTTTATATGAGCAATATATTCATCTCTAAAATATTTTAAGGTAGTTAAAACAGGATTTGGAGCTCCTTTTCCAAGACCACAAAGAGAGGTATTTTTAATTACATTTGCAAGATCCTCAAGTTCTTCTAAATCTCTTATTTCCCCATCTCCTTTAGTTATCTTATCTAAAATTTCCAGCATTCTTTTCGTTCCAACCCTACATGGTACACACTTTCCACATGATTCATCTTGAGTAAAGGATAGAAAGAATTTAGCCACATCTACCATGCAGTTATCTTCATCCATTACAATTAAACCTCCAGACCCCATAATTGCACCAAGAGATGTGATAGATTCATAATCTACTGGTGTATCTAAATACTCCGCCGGTATGCATCCACCAGCAGGTCCTCCTATTTGAACAGCCTTGAATTTCCTTCCCTCAGGAATTCCTCCACCTATATCATAAACTATCTCTCTTAGAGTAATTCCCATGGGAACTTCAATTAGCCCTGTCATATTAATCTTCCCAGCTAAAGCAAAAACTTTTGTCCCTTTACTTTTTTCTGTTCCAAGGGAAGAAAACCAATCTGCTCCTTTTAAGATAATTTCAGGAATATTTGCCCAAGTCTCTACATTGTTAATTACAGTAGGTTTATTCCATAGTCCAGAATTTACAGGAAAAGGAGGTCTTGGCCTTGGCATTCCTCTCTTTCCCTCTACTGACGCAATAAGAGCTGTTTCTTCACCACAAACGAAAGCTCCAGCACCAATTCTAATTTCAATATCAAAAGAAAAATTCGTTCCTAAAATATTTTCTCCTAAAAGGCCATAGCTTTTTGCCTGTTCTAAAGCATAAGTTAGTCTTTTAATAGCAAGGGGATATTCAGCTCTTATGTACACAAAACCCTTTTTTGCTCCTATAGCGTAGGCTCCAATAAGCATTCCCTCTATAACTGAATGAGGATCACCTTCTAAAATACTTCTGTCCATAAAAGCTCCAGGATCTCCTTCATCTGCATTACAGATAATATATTTTTCATCTCCTTTTGCTTTTCTACCTAGCTCCCACTTGATACCTGTAGGAAAACCAGCTCCTCCTCTGCCTCGAAGTCCTGATTTTTTAACCTCTTCAATCACTTCTTCAGGGGTCATCTCTGTAAGTACCTTTCCCAACGCAGAATATCCTTCTCTTGCTATGTATTCTTCAATATTAAGAGGATCTATAAAACCTACATTTCTTAAAGCAATTCTAACTTGATTTTTAAAGAAGGGAAGTTCATTAATAGTAGGAAGAAATATCTTTAACTCTGGTTCCCTTACTAAAAGCCTCTCCACAACTCTTCCTTTTAGTAAATGTTCGTTTACAATATCTCTTGCATCCTGAGGTTTTAAGCGAATATAGAATATACCTTCAGGATATATGACCATAACAGGTCCTAAATCACAAGTTCCAAAGCATCCTGTTTCAATTATTTTAACTTCTTCGTAAATCTTAGCTTCTTTAAGTTCTTTTTCTAAAGCAGATTTAAAACTTTCTTCTCCTGCAGATATACATGCTGCTCCTGCACATATCAATATGTGTGCTCTTTCTGGCATTTTAGTTCATATCCCTCCTTGTGTGTTATAAATTACTCAGTAGATAAAACATCCTCTGTAACTATTTGCCCATTAATAACATGTTGTGCAATAATTCTTCTTGCCTTCTCAGGAGTAACATATTTATAAAGAACTTTGGGAGTACCTACCTTTTGCACTGAGATTATAGGTTCATATTCACATAGACCTATACATCCTGCTTGAGTTACTATCACATTTTGAAGATTCCTCTTTTCAATTTCATCAAGAATAGCAAGAAGAGTCTCCCTTGCTCCTGCTGCAATTCCACATGTTCCCATATGAACTACAATTCTATCTTTACCTTCTGGAGATCGAGCCTGAATTTCAGTCTGAGCTTTTTCTCTAATTTTTTTTAATTCCTCTATGGTTAATTTTTTCATATTCCTATACCTCCTAAGTTTTTCTCAAGATATAGACGTAAAAAAGAAAGAGCTTGAGGATGATTTATTGGAATCTCACCAAGCTCAGCTTTTAAATCTTTCGTTGAAAACTCAAAATTTTTATCATCAAAAGAAATTTTAAAGAAAAAGTCAATATCAGGACAAGTAGCTACAAGAGCATATATTGTACCAGAAATATTTCCCATTGGTGGAAGATCCAAATGAGAAGCAGGCAATATTGCAACTAGTTCTGTTCCTTCTCCTAATTTTGACTTAATTTCTAGATTTCCTCCACAACTACCAACTATCTCATTAAAAAGAGAAATTCCTAGACCCACTCTCCGCGTTTTTCTTGTAGTTGTAAAGGGATTTTTTATCTCTTTCAGTATTTCTTCAGGAATACCTTTTCCATCATCTTTTATTCTTATTCTCAAAAATTTACTATCTTTCATTATTTCCACTAATATATTTTTTGCTCCTGCAGAAATAGAATTTTCTACTAGATCTAGAATATGAAGAGAGATTTCCTTCATGGATTTTCCTTTTTAAAATCCTCCAAAAGCTTCTTAACTTTATTAGGAGTTAACTTTCCATAAACCTCTTCATCTATCATCAGTGCAGGTGCCATACTACAAGCCCCAATACATCTTACCAAGTCTAAAGAATAATATCCATCCTCGGAAACCTTTCCCTCCTTTAATCCCATCTGTTCTAAGGCAGTAAGAAGATCTGCTGCTCCCTTAACATAACATGCAGTTCCCATACAAAGTCTTACTACATGCTTTCCTTGAGGTTCTAATCTGAAATAAGAATAAAAGGTTGCAATTCCATATATTTCGCTTAAAGGTATTTTTAACTTCTCAGAAAGTATTTCTAGAACTTCCTTTGGGAGAAAACCAAATTTTTCTTGAATTGCATGAAGGATCATAATTAGAGAACCCGGAACTCCCGAAAATTTCTCTAATATCTTATCTATCTCAGTCTTCGCATATTCTGATACTTTTAGCTTCACTGCCATTTTTTATACCTCCACTTTGTTCTTTATATTTTTTTCTTTAAAAGCCCTTAAAAAATTATCCCATGTAAAATCGTCCAAAATTAAATAACTTTTAGGTTCCATTATATCATCAATATAATGGGCATCAGAAGATATTATATATGGTTTTTTTTCTAAATGAGGATATTTTTCAAAAAATTTTGTTGGATTTACCTTTTTTGAAAACTCTATTATATCATATCTCAAAGATTCGGGAATAAAACCTAAAGTTGAAACCACACTATATATAGGTTTATCAATATGAGCAAGAATGCTTATTCCCTCCATTTTTTCTATCATTTTAAGAATCTCTTCTATAGATAAGGCCACAGAAATTGATAATAGCCTTTCTTCTATTCTTTCTACTTCATCTTTTTCATTCACTACCACCTGAACCCCGAATAAATTCTCGTTATTCTTTAAATTAGGAAGATAATTCCATAACTCTCTTTGAAATTCTAAGGCATACAAATAATCTTTAAAAATTCCAACAATATGCGCTTCCTCTCTCGATTGAATTTCAATTCCAGGTAAAGTGAAAACTCCCATTTTATCTCCCCAATATTTAACAGCAGGATAGTTTTCTACGATATGATGATCAGTAATAGCTATAATATTAATTTTTCTCATTTTTGCCCTTTCTATTATTGCTCTTGGAGTCATACTCCAATCTCCACAGGGGGACAAAACAGTATGAATATGTAAATCTATTCCATAGCATTTTAACAATTTTTTCCTTCCTCTCTGCTTCCCTTAACTAAAGCACCTTTTATTCCATGTTGGAACAAAATTCCACTTGTTACAAAAACTATATTCTTTGTCCTAACTAAGATAATATTTTTTTCTCGTGCAAGATTTATAGTCTCATCAGGAACCAATTTTCCTCGTGCTACAATAATCATAGGTATATCTAACATTTCTGCAGTTCTTATAATTTGAGGATTAGTAACTCCTGTAATTAAAACTACATCTTTGCTTTCACATTCCACTAAAGAAAGGACATCACTCATTAAATCTGCAGCAAATCCTCTTGTAATTTCTATTTCATCTATAAACTCTTCTCCTGATAAAATTTCTCCATTTATAAGCCTTACAATTTCTCTTGCCTTCATATTCAGATCTTTTTCTCTTCTCCCTTTATTCCCAATTTATATAGTTCTCCAGCAACATCAAAAGCAGATTTTTCTGTAGAATATAAATTAATTTTTTCTTCTATTGCTTTTTTTATAGTTTCTTCACTAGGTTTTTGACCTGAAACGAAAACTATACTTCTTATACCAGTAAGAACTGCAACAGCAATTGTGTTTAAATGAGTTTGAATAGTTAGCCATATAGAATCTTCAAGGGCATGAGCCATAACAAATGATAGAAGATCGCAAGAAATTCCATATTTTATCTCCGCATCTTCATTAGGAGAAGAAATTACTTGAAAATTTAAAATTTCAGCTATCTCTCTACTCTTCATTATCTTCTTCCTTTCTCTTTGGAGTAATTGAAATTGATCTCCTTGAAATTTCCTCCATTTCTCGTGCCATTGTTCTTAACTTTTCTTTCAAGATAAATATACAATCATAAATTTCTGCATTTTCTCTTACTATATCCTCTGCCAAAGATGCACAGGTAGGAGAACCGCAAGACCCACAATCCAATCCTGGAAGTAATTTAACAATTTTTCTCATTTCTTCCATCTTCTTTAAGGCTTTACTCATATCCTCATCTAATTTCCATATAGGTCTTGGAAGAATGGCATGATTTAAAAGAATATCAGAAATATTTATTAAATTATTAATTTCTTTAACAAAATCTTTATCTTCTTTAAGTTTTTTATTCCAATAAAAAATTCTCTTTTCTGCTAAGTACTTATTCTCAGGATTTAATACACCCCCTACACATCCCTCTTTACAAGCTCTTAATTCAAGAAACTTAATATCTCGAAATCTATTTCTCTCTAAATCTTCCAATACTCTTACTACTTCATCTATTCCTCCTACTGAAATTGCTTCTTCCTCAGAAAGGAAAGAGCTCTCTCCACCTAGTATCGCCCAAAGTATTCCTGGAGAATAAATAGGAGAGATCAAAGGACCTTCTTCTCCAAGATTCCTTTTCACTGAAAGAAATACATTGTCTATACCTAGAACATGATTGAAATTGGATGGTCTTGAATCAATAGGATCTTTAATAGCAGAAACCTCTGCAGCACAAGGAGCTATATATACAAGATTTGGTTCTTTATTTTGATATTTTTTCTTCCAAATTTTTTTAATAATGTCTCCCATAATTTCATAAGAGAATCTAAAAGGAGAAAGATGAGGAATCAAGGTAGGAAATCGCACTTGGACTAATTCTACTATAGCAGGACAATAAGTAGATATTAAAGGAAGATTTTCTGTGGAAAAAATATATTGTTTTAAGGCTTGATGTAGAAAATATATTGCAAAGGTAGTATCCCATACTTCCTCTGCTAAGAAAGTTTTCTGTAAAGCTCTTTGAATCTGCTCTAAAGAGTACTTTGAAGAAAATTGAGCATAAAATTCAGGTGGAATTATAACCACCAAATTTTCTATAGAAGTGATACTTTCCAAGGTTTGAGTAAAAGTAAAGGGAGCATGATGAGGACAAACTCTAATACACTCACCACAATCAATACAGCGATAAGGAAGAATTAATGCCTTTCCATCTCTTACCCTCATAGCTTCAGTAGGACAATAACGGATACAATGTATACATCCTTTGCATTTCTGAAGATTTATTACTACAGAATGAATAAATTTATTATTATTCATGATTTTTTGTTTAAATAAATTTTCGAAATTACCTTTGTTCCCTTACCCACAATAGATTCAATCCTAAGTTCATCAGAACAATTTTTAATATTGGGAAGTCCCATTCCAGCACCAAATCCCATTTCTCTTATGTTGTCTGGAGCAGTAGAATACCCAGGTTGCATAGCTAATTCTATATCAGGTATACCAGGTCCCTCGTCTTCAGCAATAATCTCTATAACTTCCGGTGTTAGAAATACCTTGAGTACTCCTCTATATGCATGAATAACAATATTCATTTCCGCCTCATAGGTTATTATAGCAACTCTTCTAATTATCGAAGGATCAACTCCCAGTTGTTGTAAGGCTTTTTTAACTGTACTTGATGCCATTCCTGCAGAAGAGAAATCTCCTCCTAACACAGGATATTCTAAAATTAGAGGTTCTAATTCTGATTTCTTTTCTATTTTTACCTCCTTCTCTTCTACTGTTAAGAGCTTAAGAACTATATCCTTTGTACTAAGTATTCCTAAAACTTCTCCTTCATCATTTACAACGGGAAATCTTCCAAAACGATACTGTCTAAAAAGTTTTAAAGCAGTATATAAATTATCCTCAGGATTTAAACATTTTGGTTCCTTAACCATATATTTTTCACAAGGTGTCTTCAAATCTCCAGCCACTAAAGCAGATATGACATTTTCTACAGTAACTAGACCTATAATCTTTCCAAAATCATTAATCACTGGAACCCCATCAATTCTTTTTATTCTCATTATCTCTTGAATAGACTTCATATCATGATATGGGGTCACCCTTACAATATCTGTATTCATAATTTCTTTCACCTTAACTCCCTCAAAAAATTCCTTTGGTATCTTCAAAGAATCCCCTCAACTTTCTTTCCCTTTAATCCTGCACAGTAAAGCCTTCCACATGCTTCATACATTGGATATTTTGTTCTTAAAAGAGGAATATTTAGTTTTTTAGCAAGCTCAACTGTCTCTTTGGGAGGCATTTTACCTCTTACAAATACTATGGCAGATAAATCTAACATTTCTGCTGTTCTTATAACTTGAGGTGTTACAAGACCTGTTAAAAGAAGAGCCCCCCCTTCTCCTAAGAGTGCTAAGGCATCACTCATTAAATCAGTAGCACCTGCAACTTTTATTTCTCTATTTAATTCATCCTCTCCCACAATTATTTCAGCAGAAAGAATATCCTTAACTTCACTAAGTTTCATTTTTGACTACTCCAGTCGCCATAATTTAATCATGGAAATATTATTATTGTCAATTAAATTTTTATTAAAAAATCTTAGTTTATATACTCATAGGTATTATAGAATTAAAATCTTCTACTGTCCCATCATATAAACAACATTCTATGATTTTTCTTCCAAGAGGATCTAATCTGTCATCTAGAAATTTTTTAACTTCTTTTTTGAAAAAGTCTTTTAATATCTTTGCTCCAATTGTATATCCTTCCTCTTGAACTTCTGGCTGTAGATCCACTTGTAATAAACCTTTTAATATATAGTTTCCTTCAAATTTTAGAGATTCAAGAGCATAACCTAATAAAGAACATTTTGCAGGAATAAGTTGTTGGGATTTTAATCTTGCAGAACCTCTTTTAGCAAGATATTCTCTAACAATCCATTCTGGCATAAAACCAACCTTATATGCACCTATATATTGATTAGGAATTAATATATAAAGAGTATCAGTGTAAGTAATTATTTGTTCTAAAAGTAGATTCGCATGTTTTACCATTTCCCCAGTAGCAAAGGGCCAATAAGAGCCGACACCTTCACTAGATAGAGCCTCAGTATCGGTAATACTCGGATTTGCATGACCCCTTGGACTTACTAATCTCCATAGCCATGCAAGAGCAGGGGGAAGAACATGGAATAAACCAATAATTCCATAAGTTGGCCTTTCCCTTAAACAAGGAGGTGTTCTTACTCCAAAACTTCTAACATCTACAGTCACTGGTTCATTAACAATATTAGGTATAAATTTGCGAGGTAGTATTACCCTTGGATTAGGACAGGGTTTATTAGGCTCATCCATAATATGTTCCCATATTAAAGCAGTTGCTCCAGGGTAAGCCTCAATATTTAAAAAAACCAGAGGCTCTGGAGGATGTGTACATATTCCTTCAAGTCTTGGATCTGTGCCATATTTGGGAATATTATCCAAACGAACAAACCATCCTTTTTCTGCATCCTTCACTACCATTTTCTTTTTATTACTTTGGATCTTTGGATGAACTAAAGCAATATCGTCTGTAACTGGACATATCTCACAGGATTCTTTTATTTCTAAATAAATTCTTTCCTTCGTCTTAATATTTTCAGCTAATAGGACTCTATTATCTTTTTCACGATGCATCTGCTGAATCATTTCACTTTTTCCCCCACCAGAAGCTCCTTCATGAACAATAACAAGTTCATTATCATAGGGAGTAATAATTTTTACTGTAGAAGCATGAATACTTATCCATCCTTCTGATTCTCCAATATTGAGAAGAACTCCATATACTCCTTTTTTAGCACTAGGACCGGGATAAAGATTATAGGAAAAAATCTCATGTAAATCTTTTCTTCTGTTATGAATTACTACTTGTTTCCCTGCAAAATAAGTGTGCCTGAAAGGAGGTGCAACGTATACTATTGCTCGAGGCTTAAAGTTCGCCTTTAATTTAGAGAAGGGGATAAAACCCTGAATATCTGCTAAAGCTAAGGCAAAAAAGGCAGTATTTTTAGGAGCTATAAGTAAAGCAGGATATCCTAATTCTTCTCCTCCTGCCATAAAGGGCATTAAAATAAGTTCTTGGGTTTTTAACCATTCGAGGGTTTTTTTCCTTAAGTTTTCAAAATCTTCACCATATAAATTTTTAAAACGAGGTTTATCTGTAGCTTTTTCATCTCCAATTACCATACTATCGGGATCCCTTCTTCGCATATAAACATCAGGATAATTTACTACAATTCCATTTTTACATTTGGTTATTATGGCTTCTGTAACTTCCTTTCCTTCTTCAATTTTAAACTTTACTTCAAATAGAAAATTATTCTTTCCTCCTAAAGCCATTTCTAAAAATTCTTCTCTCTTTTCTAGTAGAATTACTTTTCTACAAGTTGAAATAATTTCTTCAATTTCATAATCAAGAACAAATTTTTCAGTTAAAAGCATCATTCTATAGACCTCCTATTGGAAAATTTTAGAGAAAGTTTTTTTCTTCGTCTTTGAAGATTTTTCGTCTTATATTAACAAAATCAAAAAGCAAATTCAATAGATCAAAAATAATCCCAAGAAAAGGTTGGAAAAATTGGGAAGATCTTATCAAATTTTTCTACATCTTTATAATTTTTTATCTCTAAAAGTCCCAATTGAAAGGCTATTTTAGGAGATAAAATACCCGATGAAATCTGGGATAAGGTATTGATACTTAAAGATATATTCCAATCTTTTCCTTTTTCTATCTTTACTTTACCATCCTTCACTTCTATCTCCCATACTCCATTATTCCATACTCCATATAAATCCTTCACTTCTATCTTTAAAATTTCATAGAGATTTTCTGGAAAAGAAAAACTTTCCAATGCTTTTTCCAAATCTACAATCCTTATCATAAATGTAGGTTCTATAGTACATTCTCCCCTTGGATTCGGCAAAATAAAGGGAGTAAAATCCTCCATAGGAGTAACCCATTGAACTTCATCAATATTCGTAGACTGACGAGAAAATAAACCTAAAAATCCTTTATAAGCAGAAATATTCAAGCATATCATTTCTTTAACTACTATTCTTCTTATTGGAACTGTTTCAATATTATATAAAAGGTATCCTTGGGGTTCACCATCTTCCCATATATAAAGATAAGTGAGATCCCTTCCTCTGAAAATTAGATTTCCCCATCTTTCTTCAGTCCTTTTTAAAGGGCCTGTGAAATTTATAGCAAATCTCTCATAAATTCTTCTTATTATTTTCCAATCTTCTAATGGAATTCTTCTTACCTTTTCTATTTCATCAAATTTAGGAAAAGTAGAAGTTCTTCTAATATACTTCTTCTGAAACCCTCCTAATTCCCATCCAAAAGTTCTATAAAATTCAAAAGAGAAAGGATATAACATAGAAAAGATTAATCCCTTTTCCTTTGATATTCTTAAGGCCTCGGATAAGAGATGATGAATATATTTTTTCCCTCTATATTCTGGGAAAGTAGCCACACCTCCAATCCCTGAAAGAGGAAGTACATTTCCTCTAATGTAAAAATCAAAGGGAATAATACTTAAAGCAGAAACTAATTTATTTTTCTCAAATAAACCTATACAATTTTGAATACTTTTTTCATCTATCCAAGAACTTACCTGATTTATAGGTAAAACAAAAGCTTGACTCCAAAGTTCAGAAAGTTCATCTATATCCTCAGAGGACAATTTTCTAATTTCCATTATCCACCTCTCATCTTTTCAAATATAATTGAAGTCAAGGTATACCCCTTTAGAGGGTAGTCTCCTGTAAATTCCCAGAACATTATTCCTCCCAGTCCTTTCCTGATTACATAATCACATTTTTCCTTTATAGATTCTTCATCATCATAGCTGTACATTATTTTCTTTTCAGGATTCCATATCCAAGGAACTTTTGAATACTCATCTCTAAATTTAATGAATCCTTTATCATTCTCTAATACTCCCTTTATGAAAAAGAAAGGATTTCCTCCAGAAGGTTTATCCTCATCATCAAAAATCCCACAAGGAAGGCCAGAAACCTTAGCGAACAAACCGTTTATCCCCTCATCTTCCGTAATCCATCCTCTTCCATAAAAAGGTATTCCTAAATTAATCTTTTCTTTTGGGACTCCTAATTCTAAATATTTATTTACTGCATAATCACAATTTAATTTTTCTCTACTTACAGGATCAGGATCCATAGGATTTCCATAAAGAGGAGCAAGATGATTTGTAATTTTATCCCATGAGCCATGAAAATCATAGGTCATCAAGTTTATATAGTCTAAGTAAAAGTGATATTTATTAGGTTCAGTATTTTCAATCTCTCGAAAACCTGCAGGAGCAGCAATACTTAAGATGTAATCTCTATTATCTTCTATTCCTGCCTTATTAAGATACAATCTTAGGGTTTTTAACAACAGTGTAAAATTTTCCTTGTCTTCTGGACGATATTTGTTAGTTGGAAGTCCTCCTTCTACTGGAAATTCCCAATCTATGTCAATCCCATCAAAATTATATTCTCGAATAAAATCAATACAACTCTTTGCAAAAATTTCTCTATTTTCCGATGAAAAAGCAACATCTGAAAATTCTCCTGATAGAGTCCATCCTCCTACAGATATTAATACTTTTACGGAGAACTTCTCTTTATAAATTTTCAAGCTCTTTATATTTTCCCAAAATATTTCCTTATCTACTACTGATATTTCTCCATTTTCAACTTTTGCAAAGGCATAATTTAAGTGAGTTATTAAATGCCACGGAATATCTTCTATAAGATAACTTAGATATTTATTTTTTACAGCCCACTCAGGATAATATCCAACGATTCTCTTGTTCTTCATTTTAGCCTCCTTAAAATTATAAAATTATTATAGTATAATCTATATCTATTAAAAAAGGAGAATTAAAATTTATGATATACTCTTTTAAAAAAGGAAAACCTGAAAGAGGATGGATTCTCTTAGTCCATGGCTTAGGAGAACATATTGGAAGATATGAAGAATTTATCAATACACTTTTAAATAAGAATTTCGGAGTTATAGGTTTTGACTTACCTGGTCATGGAAAAAGTGGCGGAAAAAGAGGAGACACATCTATTGAGGAAGTAATAGAAATTATTAATAATTTAACAGAAAACATAGAAAATTTTATTATTTTTGGACATAGTCTTGGAGGACTTATAGCTATCAGATATGCTCAAGAATATCCTGAAAAAATTAAAGCTATTATTGTCTCCGCTCCAGCTTTATATTTAAAAACAGATTATATAACAAAAGTTTTTGCTCATATTTTTGTTAAAATTTTTCCTTCGTTAACTATAGATAATAGATTAAATTTAAATTACCTTTCAAAAAACAAAATAGCTATAGAAAAATATAGAAATGACCCCTTAGTACATAGGAAGATTTCTTTGAGATTGGGAATTAGCATGATTAAAAATATAGACATAGCTCAAAAAAAAGCAGAGTTAATTTCTGTTCCTATTCTTTTTCTTATTCCATCAGAAGATAAAATTGTACCTCCTATAGGCTCGAAAGAACTTTTTAACAATATAAAAATATCAGACAAATATTATATAGAATTTCCGGGTGGATACCACGAATTATTTGAAGATGAGGAGCATTCTAAGAAATTTTACGAAGAAATTTATAACTTTTTAATTTCAAGATCAATATAGTTTTTTTTCTTGAGAGCAGGACCATAAGCTAAAATTAAATCTCCATATTTAACCCCAAAACTCTTTGCAATAATTTCGCATTTTGCTTTCAAAAGAAAAAATATATTTAAGTCTCTATCATTTAAATTCTCATAATTCCCTTGTCCCTTTGCAATAATAAGATCTGCATTATTAAAAATTTCTTTGAACTCGGAAGATCCCAATTCAGGAATTTTACCAACGATTTGAGTCCCTGATTCTATAACTTTACAAACTTCATTTAGTTTTACTTCTAAAGCATCTTCCATTAAAGCATCATTAATTATGGGATAAGTATTTACAACTCCAAAAATTTTCTTATCTTTTAATTCTTCGATAAATATTTTATCAAATACAATCTCGCCTGCGTTGTCCAGGAGATATACTATATTTTCTGCTCTTTTTATTTCTTCTTTAAAATGTTCAAAATGATCCAGTGCTAAGGGAATATCTAAAACCTCTTTAATATAATCTTTTAAATTTAATTTTGATATATCTAATATTCCAAGATCAATAATGTTTCCTGAAATTGCAATCTTGATAGCAGTATATAATGGATCCTTAGAATTTTTTACGATTTCCTTTAATACTGGATATAAATTTAAAGCTATTTTATTATATTTTCTTTTTTCTTCATAATAAGGATCAGGATTTCCTAAGATTTCATATGCTCTTTTCAAAACAAGATAGGTGTTATATGCAGGACTATTTTCATAAGATAATTCAGGTAAGATTTTCGAAGATTCTTTTACAACAAAAATCTTCTTCTCTTCATCATCCAAGATTCTCTTTGCTGCTGATATCACCTGATTCAAAAAACAGGGAAAACACTCTACTCTCGTTTTCATATTGCTAAATTTTATAACAAAATCTTTCTAGGTATGTCAATAGTTGAGATTTTAGTCTATAATTAACTAAAAAGTGAGGTTAAGATGTACTATGAAGTATATTGATCTAAGAAGTGACACAGTTACAAAACCCACTGAGGAAATGAGAAAGGCTATGTATGAAGCAGAAGTTGGAGATGATGGTTATGGTGAGGATCCTACTGTAAATCTTTTGGAACAAAAATCAGCGGAAATTTTAGGGAAAGAGGCAGGACTTTTTTTGGTTTCTGGTACTATGGGAAACCAAACTGCCCTTCTTTCCTGGACATCTCCAGGAGAAGAAGTAATTTTAGAGGCAGAATCTCATATATTCTATTATGAGGTAGGAGGAATTTCTGCAAACAGTGGTGTTCAACCTCATATTATTTATGGGGAAGAGGGAATAATGGATATAGATAAAATTGAAAGAGCAATTAGACCTAAAGGAAGAGTTTTTCCTAAAACATCATTGATTATTTTAGAAAACACACATAATAGAGCAGGAGGAAAAGTCCTTCCTTTAGATTATATGAAGGAAGTTTATAATCTAAGTAGAAAGTATGGAATTCCTATTCATCTTGATGGAGCAAGGATATTTAATGCTGCTATTTATTTAAAAACTCCTGCAAAAGAAATAGCAAGATATGCAGATTCTGTAATGTTTTGCTTATCTAAGGGACTTTCATGTCCTATGGGTTCAGTTCTTGTAGGTCCAAAGGATTTCATTGAGAAAGCAAGAAAAAATAGACAGAGATTAGGTGGTGGATTAAGACAAGCTGGAGTAGTAGCAATTTGCGGACTTATTGCCTTAGAAAAGATGATTGATAGACTTGAAGAAGATCATATTAAGGCTAAAAAACTATATAGTTTTATAAAGGAAATTCCTATCTTTGATTTGAAAGAGCCTGAAACAAATATTCTAAAAGTAAGAATAAAAGAAAATTACAAATCCTTTGATCTTCTTGAAAAATTTAGGAAATATGGTCTTCTTGCAACAAGTTTTGATGAAAAAACCTTAAGATTTGTAACTCATAAAGACGTATCTTTTGAAGATATAGATAAGGCTTGTGAAATTATAGCAAAAATCACAAATGAATAATAAAAGACAAGGGAAAAATTTTACTCACATTGCTTGGGAGGAAGCTTTCCTTTGGGAGGGTTGTCCCTTATGTTTTCTTATTAATAAAAGCCTTTGGAAGATAGAAGATAATTTTTTATACGAATTAGTTAATGATCCTCAGATCAGAGAAAAAATTAGAAAAGGAAATGGCTTCTGTACAGAACATACTGTTCAATTATTAAATTTTAAAGATAGTCTTGGTATATCTATAATTTTAGACGATCTTATTAGAAATGTAATTATTCCCTCCCTTTCCAAAAAAACTTTACCTGAAAAGTTAAATTGTTTTATTTGTGAGAAAGAAGAAGAGATATTAAATATTTATCTATCAGTATTACCAGAACTTCTAACAAACGAAAAAAGTTTCAACCTATGGAAGGAATTTGCATATAGCTTTTGTCTTCCTCATTTAGAAATTATTAGAAAAAAACTACCAGATAATATAGTCAAGATTATAGAATCCCAAGATAAAAAGAAAAAATATCCTGAATATCTATATGGAAGCCCTTTATGGGACAGAGATTATTCAATGCTATTTTTGAAAAAAATTAGAATGAGAGAAAAGAATGAGTTTTGAAAAATGCCCATTATGTGAAAAAATAAAAGAAGAAAAACTAGTTATATACAATTCTATCTCGAAAAATTTTTTACCTTCTCTCTGTAAAGAACATTTTTACGAACTACTTAGAACAAAAGATTTATCTTTTATAGATTGGAGTAAGTATAAGATTGAAAAGTGTTATATATGCTCTTTAGAAGAAAAAATTGAAAAAGAGTTTTTAAAGGAATTTAAGGACTATTATAGACTTTGTATCTATCATCTAAAACAGGTACAAAACAAATTAAATAAAGAGGACTGGGAAAAATTAATTGAAAAATGGAAAAATTATCACCTTTATCTCAAAGAAATAATAGAGAGCTATGATTATAAAAAGAAAAATATAAAATCATCTAATCTTTATTTAATCCTTGACCATCTGCTAGGAATAGGTCGAAGGATTTAGCTTTTAATATTTCCTTTCCCTTTTTAATGAGTTTTTCTCTATATCTCTTTCTTTCCTCTTCTTTTAAAGGAGCAAATTTAAGAGCATAATATACGCTTACAAACTCTTTTATCTCGTCTCCTAATTTTCTTACCATTTCATAGGGAGAATTTCCAGAATCCAACAAATTTTTTCTCTTTAACATATTCATAACATTTAAAAAGATTCTATCTTCTTTTGTCAGCTGATATCTCCTAATTATTCTTACAAGAATATATATTAATAAAGCTAATAGAAAAATAAAAATAACGAAAAGATAAAAAGTGGATAAATTATATAAAAAGTAAAATAAATTATTAAGAAGTTGAGCAAGAGAATTGAAAATCAGCCCCAAAATATTATAATTTTCCTTTACTCTTACTTCTTCAATAATAGTTCCGAATGGAGTTGGATCTATAGGAATCCATCCAATAGGTTCTAAATAAATTTCAACCCAAGCATGAGCATTTTTCATTCTTACCTCATACATACCAGTCCATGGATTTAATTCTCCAGGAGAAAATCCTGTTATAAATCTTGAAGGTATTCCAATAATTCTTGACATAATAGCAAAAGCTGTTGCAAATTGTTCACAATATCCTTTTTTAGTGATAAATAAGAAATCCTCCACTGCATCTACATTATCTTTTAATGGGGGTATATCTAAAGAATAAGGATAATTCTCCTCTAAGAACTTCTCAATAGCTAAAATTTTTTCCCAAGGAGTTTTATAATTTTTTGTAATATCAAGAACTAATGTTTTAATCTTTGGGGAAATATTAGGAAGTTGAAGATATCTATTAAACTTAGTCTTATCAGGAATTTTTGCCTTTAATAATATTTTTGCAGATCTTATAGAAGTATCAGAATAGAAAGAAGTATATATCAAATTTTTTGGTATCTCAAAGGGACTTCTTACCCCACCCTCAGCATCTTTATAGATAAAAGGCGCAGGAAAATATAATCTTTGAGTTCCTTGAGGGATAAATATTATATTTCCTGTATCCTTTTCTATAAAATAAGTCGATCTAAACAGTCTTTCTTCAGGTAATGGATTTTCCGTTATTTGAAAAGGCTGAAAATCTGTAGTTATAGTATCCACTTCTTCTTCTAAACTTTGATACCAACCAAAACCATTATAAGTATCAAAAGCTAATCCTCGATGATACGTAGGAAAAGATGTAAGAACTCGAAAAACCAAGGAAGAAGAAGGAACTCCCCTTTGCCTCAAATCAACAAAAGGGGCAAAACCAAAATAATTTTCTGGATCATAAGGAAGAGGTTCAAATCTTCTTCCTTCAGGAAGTCGATATAAATAATAATTAGTTACTTGAACATTGGGAGTTCTTATTTCTCCTCTTAAAGCAGTAATTCTTTGAATGACTTGAGACATAATATCCTGTCTAAAAGTAAAGGGAAGGGAACGAGGAATAATAGGGAATAATAGAAATCCTATAAAAGCTATAGAAAGTATAGTACCTGAGAGGTATTTAGAGGACGGTCTGTAATTATTCAAAAGAGATAAAGAAATTATTAATCCTATCATATAAAAAAGTAAGAAAAATAAAAATATAGATTCTCTTGCAAAAACTCCCGAGATTACCACAAGAATCAAAGATATGAAAAAAGAAAAACTAAGATCTAATTTTGTGGGAAGATCAAAACTATGAAGAGCATTTAAGTTTATTAAAAAAGTAGCTAAAGGAATTCTTGGGTCGTAAGGTTGAGACAGAAGATTTTTAAAAAAATCTCTGAGGAGATATAACATAAATAAAGTCATAATTATTTTTAGAATAATACTTGTATTATATCTATTTTTGTAACTATAAATATAGCCAACAAAAGTAATAAAGATCACTCCTAAAATATAATCAATAGAGAGATTTAGGAAATACCAAACAGAAAAAATTGCTATTAAATTAAGATAGAAGATGCTCCCTCTTAAAATCTTTGAATTCTCGATTTCTATATTTATTTTTTTCATCCTACTCATAATTTAAGCTCCATAGATTTAAAAAATCATAAGGATTATCTTCTTTTTTAAATATATATAAAGAACTTTCGATCTTTCTATTATGAAATTCTACCCCAAGAAACTTTTTCTGTGAACAATGTTTATTTTCCCAAAATTTGTAATCTAAAGAAAATATTAAATCAAAATTTTCATTTAAATTAATTTCTTTATTATTCACTCTTTTAATCTCTAACTCTGCTAAAAAAATTTTCAGGGCATCCCAACTTTGGGGAACAAATAAATTCCATGAAGAAAAAGTTTTTATTTTCACTCTTAATCCTTGTTTTAAAGAAGAAAGAGCAATAGAATGAAGAAATCTAAGAAGTTGATCAAACTCCTCAAGAGTAGTATCATCAACTTCTTTTACACAATTATCCAATAAAAAAATAGGTTCAAGGATAGATAATCTCTCAAATTGTTTAGATATAAGCTCTCCCTTCTTTGCAGAAATCTTCCAAGCAATAATCTTTAAAGGATCTCCCTGAACATATTTTCTTAGAGAATGAACTTCTTCTCCAGAACGAGCAAAACTAGATATAGACGTTTTAAATCCTGAATCTCCCGGAATAACAATTTCTTTATAAATTTGATAATAAGATGGATAAATTAATGTTTTAGCATTTACCGAAAAATATTTTTTAATATAAAAAAGGCCAAAAGTTCCTGTAAACTTTATCCATAAATCCCTGAAATTTTCAATACCTCTTTTTTCGAAAAAGAATGGAAAATTTAGATATATCTCTTCTTTGCCCTTTATACTGCAAGAAACATACTTATCTTTCAAAATAATAAAAAATCTACCCTTCGGAAGAAAACCATTGTTCTTTATCTTTATTAGAATTATATCTTCTTCCTTTTCTTCTATAAGAGAAGGGGTTTTAAGTTCTAAACTTAAAAATAGAGGCTGATAAATTAGTTCTAAAAAAGAAAAGATAAATAATCCATAAATAAAGGAGGATAAAAGAATTAATGGTACAGAACTTACATTAATTCCAATAAAAGTTATTAGAAGATTTCCTGTAAAAAGAAAAAAACCGAGAAGAGTAAAATTTATACTTATTCTCAAGGAAGTTTTACCCTCGGAATTTTTATTTTCTCTAATATAGTTCTAATAACTTCTTCCCTTCTTTGTCGAGAACTTTCTACCTGCTCTTTAAGAACTATTCTATGGACCAAAACTGGAATAGCACATTCTAAAATATCATCTGGAATAACATAATCCCTTCCTCTTATTACTGCCATAGATTGACCTGCTCTCATTAAAGAGATAGAACCTCTGGGACCTGCTCCAAGGGCTATTTGAGGATTCTCTCTTGTATTTCGCACAATCTGAGTTATATATTCCAAAATATCTCTATGAATATATACATGTTTAATAAAATCTTGCATAGTCAACACATCTTCTTTATCTAAAACAGGCTCCAACTTCTCTAAAGGATGGAAAATTTTTTGTTTCTCTAGCATGGAAATTTCTTCTTCTTGGGAAAGATACCCCATAGTTAAGGATATGAAAAATCTATCCATTTGAGATTCAGGAAGAGGATAGGTACCAAAATGCTCTCTTGGATTTTGAGTTGCTATAACTAAAAAGGGCTTAGGTAAAGGATAATAAACCCCATCGATGGTAACGCCACCTTCATCCATGGCTTCTAAAAGTCCTGCTTGGGTTCTTGGAGAGGTTCTATTTATCTCATCTGCAAGAAGAATATTAGTAAAAATAGGTCCCTTTTTAAATTCGAATTCTAAGGTTTTGGGATTAAAAACATTTGTTCCTAAAATATCTGATGGCATCATGTCAGGTGTAAACTGAATTCTTTTAAAGGATAGATTTATACTCTCTGCTAAAGCCCTAGCAAGGATTGTTTTTCCAACTCCTGGAACATCTTCGATTAGAATATTTCCTTGACTTAAAAGTGCACAAATTACATAGTCAATAACTTTATCTTTTCCAATAATTACTTTCTTAATATTTTCTTTTAACTCTTTTACCTTATCAAAAATTTTTTCTTTTAAAATATTTTCTTTCATATTTCAATTATACAGCAAAAAAAATTATGTTTTACTATATTTGTCTTCAGGTAAATAAGGTACTTTGATAAATACTGCTAGAAAATCTTCTGAGGGATTTATAATATTATGTTCTTCATTAGGTTCTACTCTTATTGCATCCCCAATATTGATTTCAAATTTCTTTTCATCTACAATCATCTCTGCCTTTCCCGAAAGAACGTAAAATATTTCTTCAACTTCCTTATGATAGTGTATTCCTAACTCTTTTCCTGGGATTATTTTCACAATACCCCATTCAAGCTTTGGTCCCCTCATAAGATATTTAGGACCCCATTCTCCAAATCTAAATTCTTTATCTTTTTCATTAACTTTTTCCATATCAAAACCCTCCTTATATCTTAAGCACTTTTCCTCCTCTTATCTTTCCCTCTTTTAGATCAATAAGAGCCTTATTAGCATCTTCCAAATTATAAATTTGCACTTCTGGCTTAAGATTTAACTTCCCTGCAAGTTCTAAAAATTCTTCTAAGTCTTTTCTGGAAACATTAGCTGTAGTTTTTATTTCTTTTTCAAGCCAAAGATCCCTTTCATAACTTAATCCTAAAAGATAATTTTTATCTGATTCTTCTTTTCTTATGGCATTAATAACTAATCTTCCGCCTTTCTCAAGATTTTTGAGCACTAAAATTATAGGCCTCCATGCGGGAGTGGTATCAATAATAGCAGAGAGTTTTTCAGGAGTTTCTTCCTCAAAATCTCCTACCCAATAAGCAGAAAGCTCTTTTGCAAAATTTCTTTCTCTCTCGCTTCTTGCAAAAACGAAAATCTTAGAATTAGGATATAAAAATTGAATAATTTTAAGAAGTAAATGTCCAGAAGCACCAAAGCCAGAAAGGCCTATATTTTCTCCATCCTTTAAATTAGTAAGTTTTAAGGATCTATAACCTACTGCACCTGCACAAAGAAGAAGTGTAGACTCTTCATCAGTATAATTATCAGGAATTCTAAAAGCATAATCCTCAGAAATTAAAGTATATTCAGCATAACCCCCATCTACATCTCTTCCTGTAGCTTTAAAACTATCACAAAGGTTTTCTTTTCCCAAAAGACAAAATTTACACTTTCCACAAGAAGAATTTATCCATCCAATTCCCACTCTTTCCCCGATCTCAAATTTTTTTACCTTACTACCTTTTTCTATGACTCTTCCTACAATTTGATGTCCCAAAATTAAAGGAAATTTTGAGGGAGGAGTTCTTCCTTCTATAATATCAAGATCCGTCCTACAAACCCCACAAGCAGAAACTTTTACTAATATTTCATTTTCCTTTGGAGTAGGAACACTTACCTCCTCCATAATAAGAGGTTCTTTACATAATGAAAGATCGCACGTTTTTTTCAACAACATTGCTCTCATTTTTGTTTAATTATACCAAATTCTTATACTACTATTAACAATTTTACAATCTTAAACTAAAATTAATCTAAAAAAAATTAAATTAGAGGTGAT
This sequence comes from Dictyoglomus sp., assembly GCA_025060475.1. Classification (NCBI taxonomy): domain Bacteria; kingdom Pseudomonadati; phylum Dictyoglomota; class Dictyoglomia; order Dictyoglomales; family Dictyoglomaceae; genus Dictyoglomus; species Dictyoglomus sp. The sequence goes on from JANXBZ010000001.1 coordinate 176,247, forward strand.
ATATGAGATTTATTGCAGATTTTCATATTCATTCGAAATATAGTAGAGCAACAAGTTCTGATATGAATCTAGAAAATTTGAGTAAATGGGCAAAATTAAAGGGAATAGATTTATTAGGAACTGGTGATTTTACTCATCCTCTTTGGTTTGCAGAACTAAGAGATAATCTGAAAGAGGATAATTACGGAATTTATAAATATAATGAAGTAAATTTCATTTTAACAACAGAGATTAGTAATATTTATAACCAAGAAGGAAAAGTAAGAAGAATTCACTCAATCATTTTTTCTCCTTCTCTTGAAATTTGTCATAAGATTAATGCCCTTTTAGGGAAAATAGGAGTTTTAAGTTCTGATGGAAGGCCCACCTTTGGAAAAAACCTAAAAGAGCTTCTTCCTCTACTTTGGGAAATCTCCGAGGAGATTTATGTTATTCCTGCTCATGCATGGACACCATGGTTCTCTATTTTCGGATCTAACTCCGGTTTTGATTCCTTAGAAGAAGCTTTTGGAGAATATTCAAATAAAATTTTTGCTATAGAAACAGGTCTTTCTAGTGATCCTCCTATGAATTGGAGATTAAGTAAACTTGATAATATCTGTCTCATCTCTAATTCCGATGCTCATTCTCCAAATAGATTAGGAAGAGAAGCTAATGTTTTCAATTGCAATATGGAATATAGAGAAATTTTTAAAGCTATAAAAAATCAAGATAAAAATAGGTTCTTATTTACTATAGAATTCTTTCCAGAGGAAGGAAAATATCATTTTGATGGGCATAGAAATTGTAATATAGTATTATCTCCCAAAGAAAGTATTAAATTAAATAATCTATGTCCCTCTTGTGGAAAACCTTTAACTATTGGAGTTGCCCATAGAGTAGAAGTATTAGCAGATAGAGAGGAGGGATATATACCTGAAAATAAAATACCCTATAAAAATCTTGTACCCTTAGAAGAAATAATAGCACAAGCCATAAACAAGGATGTTTCCTCTCCTTTTGTTCAAAATGAGTATTTTAAAATAGTCTCTACCTTAGGTAATGAATTAAGTGTTTTAATGGATATTCCTTTAGATGATATAAAAAAAGTTTCCGGAGAAAAAATCGCAGAAGGAATAAAACTTATGAGAGAAGGGAAAGTCAAAGTAGAGCCTGGATATGATGGGTTATATGGAAAGATAAAAATTTTCTCTTATGAAGATAAAGGACAACTCTCTTTATTCTAAAAAGGTAGTTTAAATAGATCAAAAATTTTGTCCTTTAGAGATGTACCAGGAAGAAGGTTTTTAAAATCCTCAATTGCTTTATGAAATCCAATATCGTATCCCTTTTTTTGACTTTCAAGCCATTTATGATCAGAAATATAAACATACAAATCTGCAAGAGTTCTTCCTGGAAAAGCCTCTAAAATTCTTTCTTTTTCTATAATTTTCAATATAGGAAGATAAATATTTTTATACCAATCTTTTGCTGCCTCTTTTATATTCACTTCTTTTCCTCTCTTCTCACTCATATAATATTTATGTTCCAAAATTTGATTCAAAAGTTTTTTATATTGACCTATTTCCGTGAGAATAATATCTTTTAATCCTGTAAGAAATTCAAAATCTGATCTTTCTCTGTAAAGAATATTCTCCACAGAATCTTCTGGAGGTAAGTATTCTATAACATGGGCATCTATTTCTTTCTGTCCTAACTTTCTTGCTATGGAAACTCTATGATTTCCATCTATTACGTAATATTCGTCTTTAATTTTATAAACTTCTATTGGAGGAAGAATTTTGCCTCTTAATATAGCATCTTCTAATTCTTTCAATCTTCGTAATGAACTTTCTTTTAAAGGTCTAAATTCCTCATCAAAATCTCTATATCTTCCAACGCTACCTACTATCTTATCTATCTCAATAGTCTGAAATCCAAGATCCCTCCATGCAATTAGTCTTTCTTCGTGGATTTTTTCCTTGAAATTTTTAAGATATCTTCTTCTTTTAAAAATTTTCTTTAAAAGATTTTTCATAAATCTAAAATTATAATTCCAGAACAATTGATAATCTTTGTATTTCCATATTCTGTAACTCTTGAACTTCTAAACTTATAGTTCATATGAGTATGTCCGTGAAGAAAATAAGATGGTTTATATTTCTCAATTAACCAAATAAAACTTTTAAAACCTTTATGAGAAAAATCATCACCTTCATGAATCCCAAAAGGAGGTGAATGGGCAACTACAATATCGATTCCCTTCCTTAACTGAAAGTATAATTTTTTAATCCTCCAGTTCATCTCTCTTTCAGTATACTGAAGGGGGCCACTACTATATTTAATAGAGCCCCCTAAACCTAGTATTCTTTTATCCTTAAACTTTATAATCCTTCCATCAATATTATCACATCCTTCTGGAGGTTCTCTAAGATATCTTTCATCATGATTCCCTAATACATAAAACACAGGAACATTCAGGATTGTAGTAAGATACACTAACAATTCTGGTAAAACATCTCCACAAGATATTACGGCTTCTACTCCTTTATAGGGAGTCACATCAAATTTTTCATAAAGAATTGGCGATTCGAAGTCTGATAAAGCTAATATTCTCAATTCAAACTTTGTCCTATTCTCAATTTAAGTTCATTAATAAATCCTATAGCAAAAGGATCTTTTTCTGCAAGATATGCAAGATAAACAGAAGTGAAATCACCCAAGTATGTAAGAGAAAAAAACTTAGTTAGAGAATACTTTCCTTCTCCTTGCCATAAAAAAACCTGTATTCCTCGATCTTCTAGTTTCTCTTTCATAAAATCAACTCTTATTTTCATTTCTCCATCTAAGGATATGTAAAGGAAAATGAGAAAGAAATTATTTATTATCTGGGAATCTGCCTCCCAAGCCATAATTTCATTATGATTTAGTTCAGGAAAGAAATGGGTAAAGGCTGGATACTTAGAATTCTCATTAAACTGGCACTTCCATCTGTACCCTGCAACTGCCCATCTTTCTTCTACCGAATATATTATAGGAATTTTCTTATTGATTCTTTCTGCCAAATCTTTTGCAGTGTTTTTAGTGATAGGAGTTTCTACTTTAAATTCCTCTCTTTTTCTCTTAAGATAATCTATGGTCTCATTTATTGCTTCTTTTTGCGAGGGAATTATTCCTAACCTATCTAATACAACTAAAGCTGGAATAGTTACATAACCTATTGCAGCTCTTGGAGCTAAACCTTTTGGAATTTTAATTAATGGAAGATTTTTTTCTTCTGCAAATTCTCCTAATTTTCCCCCAGTAGTTATAGAGACAATTCTTGCTCCTCTTTTATAAGATTCTATTGCGGAGTTTACAGTTTCTACGGTATTTCCAGAGTAACTAACCGCGATAACTAAAGTATTTTCATCTATATAGCTAGGAAGGGAATAATCTCTATTAACCAATATAGGAATCTTCGCACAATCAAAGGCAATAGCTTTTAAAATATCTCCCCCAATAGCAGAACCCCCCATACCTAAAACTAAAACTTTATTTATACTTTTTTCTTCAAATTTTAACTGAACATTGTAAGAAATATTACTTGCTTCTTCTATCTGCTCAGGAAGTTTATAAACAGAACCTAGCATATCCTGAGGATCAAGTCTTTTAAGCTCATCTATCTGATCTAATTTCTTCATATTCAATCCTCCTATACTTACAATTTTTGCTTATTTTAACTTATACCTTAATTATTGACAACACAATAAGTCTTTGTATACTGAATAAGAATTATAAATGGAGGTCAAAAAATGGAAACAAAGATAGTTTGGAATGGAAATATGAAATTCACAGGAACAACGCCTTCAAACTTTTCTATAATCATGGATGCCTCTCCAGATCATGGTGGAGAGAATCAAGGACCAAGACCTATGGAGTTAATTTTAGTTGCTCTTGGGGGATGCACAGGAATGGATGTTATTTCTATTCTTCAAAAGATGAAAGAAAAAGTAGAAACTTTTGAAATAAAAATCTCTGCAGAGAGAGCAGAAGAACATCCCAAAGTATATAGAAAGGTACATTTAGAATATATTTTTAAGGGAGAAAATCTAAAAGAGGAAAACATAAAAAAAGCAATTGAACTTTCTCAAACAAAATACTGTTCTGTCTCTGCAATTTTAAGAGGAACGGCAGAAGTTACTTATTCTTGGAAAATCTTATAAGAGAGGTAGAAGAAAATGAAAGATCTTCGGGTAAGAATTGCTCCTAGTCCTACAGGTTATCTTCATGTAGGAACTGCTCATACAGCTCTTTTTAATTGGCTATTTGCGAGACATAATAAAGGTAAATTTATTCTAAGAATTGAAGATACTGATAGAGAGAGATCCACAAAAGAGTATGAAGAAAACATATTAGAAGGTTTAAATTGGCTTGGCTTGAACTGGGATGAGGGACCATATTATCAAACCCAGAGATTGGAATTATATCAAAAATATGCTCAAAAACTTTTAGATTTAGGTTTTGCTTATTATTGCTATTGTACCCCTGAAGAATTAGAAGAAAGAAGGAAAATTGCTCTTCAAGAGAAAAGAGCTCCAAAATACGATAGAAAGTGTTTATATCTATCCTCAGAGGAAAGAGCGAAATATGAAAGAGAAGGAAGAAAACCTGCAATAAGGTTATTAGTTCCTCATGGAAAAACAGTCTTTAAGGATATAATTAGGGGAGAGATTGAGTTTAATAATGAGGATATTGGAGATTTTGTAATAATGAAATCCGATGGAATTCCTACGTATAATTTTGCTGTAGTAATTGATGATTATACTATGGGAATTTCTCATGTTATTAGAGGAGAAGATCATATCTCAAATACTCCAAAACAAATCTTTATCTATAATGCTCTTTCCTGGACACCACCAGAATTTGCTCACTTACCCTTATTACTTGGTCCTGATAGATCAAAATTAAGTAAAAGACATGGTGTAACATCAATTTCAGAGTATAGAAAAATGGGATATCTTCCTGATGCTCTAATAAACTATCTTGCACTTTTAGGATGGACCCCCCAAGAAGGAAAAGAAATATATACTAGAGAAGAATTAATAGAGCTTTTTGATTTAAGAAAAGTTACAAAGAATCCTGGAATTTTTGATATAACAAAATTAGAGTGGATAAATACTCAACATATAAGGGGACTATCAAAAGAAAAATTAGCAGAGCTAACTTTACCATATTTGCGGGAAGCTCAATTGATAAAAGAAGATTCTATAAATTGGGATTATTATCTTAAAGTTCTTTCTCTCTTACAAGAAAGATTAAAAACCCTCTCTCAAATAAAAGATTATGGGGATTATTTCTTCTTAGAAGAATTAGAATATGATAATGAGACTGTCAAAAAAGTAATTAAACATCCTGATACTCCTAAATTTTTAGGAATTCTAAAAGAAGCATGGGAAAAACTAGAGAATTTTTATTCTTATAATTTAGAAAAAACATTAAAAGAAATAGCAGAAAATTTAAATATATCTACAGGGATGTTAATACATCCTATAAGGGTCGCCTTAACCAACAAAACTGTAGGTCCAAGTTTATATGAATTAGTAGAAATATTAGGAAAAGAAAAAACATTAAGAAGATTAGAAAAATTTATCAGATACATAAATGAAAACCTTTAAAGAAATATTTGGAAATTCTCCTTATAAAATCTTTAATAAATTAGAAGAAAACTTATTAAATTCATTCTTTAAAGAAGGAGAAAAAATCTTTATCCATTATACTTTAAAACAAGCTCAATTATCCTTTAAAGCGAATAAAAAGGTAGATTTATATCTCTCTCCTCTTCTTTTATTTTACGGCATTGTTGCCTTAGCAAAAATCATAATTTTTCTGAAAACTTACGAGATACCAAGAGAAGTTTTACATGGCTTAACTGTTAGAGTTGCAGGAGAAAAATCTATAGATTGGAGCGAAAAATATGATCCAGGCAAGGAAACTATTTTAATAAAAGAAAAAGGCTTATTTCCTACATTTTTCAGATGCATCTCTCCTTTTCAAGTTCCCGAAGGAGAAAAATTTACTCTAGAAGAACTTTTTAAGTATTTAAACATGAATACTTCTCTTAACCCCCTAGCAATTCATTATTTGATTCTTTTTCTTTTGAGTATGTTAGCAAGATATGAACCCCAAAAATGGGGATGGACTCTGGAAAAAAGTAATTTTTCTAAAGAGATTAAGAATTATTTAAAGGATGCAGATTTAAGGATAATTCAACTTTGGAGAGAAAATATCAAATTGTAATAATTTTTAAGTAGTTCCTTTATTAGACTTAAATCAATTAACTCGTCATATTCCTCAAGAGCTTTATAACTTTTCTCAAAAAATCTTTCTGCAGTATTGATAGAGGCTTCTTTCACTCTCTTTCTGTCTAACATTTCTAAAATATATAAAATATCTTGTTCTAATAACCTCTCTCTATTCCAAATTTCAAAAAGCTTCTGTTTTTCTTTTTCCGATACTTCTTGGAGAAGATAAATTATTGGAAAAGTTTTTTTCTTTTTCCATAAATCTCCCAAGGATGGTTTACCTGTTTTTTTTGGATCTCCCCATATTCCAAGAACATCATCTGCAATTTGGAAAAATAATCCAAAATCTTTGCCAATTTCAAAAAACTTTCTTGATAGATCTTCTTTGTAATTTGCAGAAAAAGAACCCAAAAAGAAAGCAGTAGCAAAAAGTCTTGCAGTCTTCTTTTCAATCATGATCATATATTCTTTTAAATATACATCACTCCTTCTCTCAAAACTTAAATCCAAATATTGCCCCTCAATAAGTTCTTGGATAGCATTAGTAATTTCTCTAAGGCTTGTTCTCTGTAAAATTGGAGAGGAGATTTGAGTTAAAACTTGAAAACAAAGATTAAATAAAGAATCTCCCACATTAATAGCTTGTGGAATCCCCCAAAGTTTCCAAACAGTCCATCTATTATGCCTTTTTTCATCTCCATCTTGAATGTCATCATGAACTAGGGAAAAATTATGCAAAAACTCAAGAGAGGATGCTAGATTCAAAGCATCATCTAAAGGTCCATTAAAGGCTTGATTTATTAAGACACATAAAAGAGGTCTTAATCTTTTTCCTCCTTTATATTCAGTAAGAGGATTACCTTTCTCATCAACCCACCCCATATGATAAGCAGAAAAAAGATATAAGGGAAGAAAATTTGAAAACTTCTCCCAATTTTCCTGTAATTTTCTTTCTATTAACAGTAAATATTTTTGAAATTTATCCATGGTGGATTTATTATACATTATAAAGCCTTTATAAAGTCAATTCCTTGACACTATTATTTATTAGATGATAAACTTTCTTACACAATTTTAAAGATTTCATGGAGGAACAATAAATGGAGAAATACATGTATAAAGAAATAAAAGAAGGAGTTGAAGTTTTAGAAAAAATTGAAGAAAGAAAAGACAAAATTAAGAATATTGTTGAAGAAATAAGAGAATATAATCCTCAAAATATAATATTAGTTGCTCGAGGCACATCAGATAATGCAAGTATCTGGGGAAGATATTATATTGAATCTTATATTAAAATCCCTGTCTCTCTTTGTGCTCCCTCTTTGTATACTATATACCATACTCCTCCGATTCTTAAAAATTCTTTAGTTATTGCTATTTCCCAATCAGGAGAAAGTGAAGACATATGCGAAGTAATAAAAGAAGCAAATAAACAAAAGGCTTTTACCTTGGGAATAACAAACAATTCCGAGAGTAAATTGGCAAAAATTTCTAAAAGACTCATCCTTTTAAATGCTGGAGAAGAAAAAAGTGTAGCAGCAACAAAAACCTATTTAGCGGAATTAGGAGTATTATATCTTTTAGTAAATTTATGGATTAATAGAGATTATCTAAAAGAGTTTAAAGATCTTATTTCATCTTTAAAAGAGATCTTGAAAAGAGAAGAGGAAATTAGAGAAAAAACTATTCCTTATAAGTTTATGGAACATTGTGCTATCTTAGGAAGAGGTTATAATTTAGCCACTGCTCTGGAGATGGCATTAAAACTTAAAGAAACGTCCTACATTCTTGCAGAACCTTACTCTTCTGCTGATTTCTTACATGGACCATTAGCTCTCGTATCTCATGGATTTCCAGTATTTCTTTTTGCACCTAAAGGAGAAAGTATCTCCCATTCTAAAGAGGTAATTAAAATCTTAGAAGAAAAAAATGTTGACTTGTTTATTTTTTCAAATGAGGAATCTCTTTTCAATATATATAAAGGATTCTTTATAAAGTCCAATATTCCAGAAGAAATATCTCCTTTATTATTTATATTACCTGCCCAATTCTTCTCTTATTTCTTAACAACTTTAAAGAATCTCGATCCAGATCAACCAAGATTTTTGAAAAAAATTACAATAACTAAATAGTATGTTTGAGATTTTACAACTTCTTAAAAATCCTATTTTCTTAATACCAATAATTTCTGCAATAATTACTCAAGGAATAAAAGGAATAATAAGAAGTATTCAAGAAAAGAAAATAATTTGGAAAGCATTTTTTGAATGGGGAGGTATGCCTAGTTCTCATTCTGCGTTAGTAGTCTCTCTTTCTACTATTCTAGGCTTAAAAGAAGGATTTTCTTCTCCTCTATTCATCCTCTCCTTCTTTTTTGCAGGAATTGTAATTGCAGACGCTATAGGAGTTAGATTAGCAACAGAAGAACAGGCAAAAGTAATAAATAAAATTCTTCAAAAATATCCTCTAAATGAAAAGTATGATATAATTTTAAAAGAGTCAATTGGGCATACACCTTTTGAAGCAATAACAGGAGGAATATTGGGATTTATAATTTCATTAATTTACTATATAGGAATGATGTGCAAATGAATATAGCCTTTTTTAGTGACACTTATGAACCTCAAAAGAATGGTGTAGTTACAGCAATTAAAATGCAGAAGAACTTTTTAGAAAAAGAGGGACATAATGTTTATCTTTTTATTCCATACATTCCCAATTCTCCATCGGATGAAAATATATATAAATTACCATCTTTCGTTTTTCCTTTCCAAAGGGAACATAGAGTGGCAAATCCTTATTCTTTAAAATATGATCTTTTGTTTGGGAAATTGAAAGTTAATTTAGTTCATACTCATACACCTTTCTCTTTAGGAATTTTTGGATGGGGTCAGGCTAAAAAAAGAAATCTTCCCTTAATACATACCTTCCACACAATATTTGAAGAATATGCATACTACATATGGGATCATTTCCCAAAAATAATTAAAAAGAAAATAATTAAAGAAAAAGAAGCAAGAGAAATAGCAATTTGGTTAAGTAAGAGTTATTGTGAACTTTGTGATTTAATAATAGCTCCATCTACAAAGGTCAAAAAATTATTGGAAAATTATGGGGTTAAAAAACCTATTATAATCTTGCCTAATGGTTTAGATTTGAAGGACTTTAAACCCATCGATAAAAAAATTGCCCGTGAAAAAAGAAAGTTTCCTATAGATGGAATAATCCTATTATTCGTTGGAAGATTAGGAAGGGAGAAAAATATAACTTTCCTTTTAAAAGTAATGAAATGGCTTATAAATAATTCAAATTATCCCTATTATCTTGTAATAGTTGGAGACAATCCTGATAAGAGGGTAAAAGAGGAATTAATAAAGGAAGCAGAAAAATATAAAATTAGAGATAGAGTTATATTTACAGGATATTTAGAATATCCTCAGGTCATTGAATCCTACTATTCTGCAGATATATTTGTATTTGCTTCTTTAACAGAAACCCAAGGTATGGTAGTTGGAGAAGCCTTGTTTTCAGGACTTCCCGTGATTGCTCTAGAGGATCTTGCTATAGGTGATTTCATTAAAAATGGAGAAAATGGATTTCTAGTTCCTTGTAATAAGAATAGTATTGAAGAATTTGGAAAAAAAATTATCCTTTTAACAGAAAATAAAGAGATTTATTACACTTTATCTCAAAATGCAAAAATAAGCGCAGAAAATATAAGTTCTGAGAAATTAAACAAAAGGTTGTTAGAAATCTATGAAAGAACAGTATTAGATTTCAAAAAAGAAAGAAAATATGCCTGATTTTGTTTCCCTATTTTTAGAAGAAGTAAGAAAAAAGAAAAACAAATTATTAACTATACTTAATTGGGACAATATAAAAGAGGAGGCTTTTAAAAGATATTTTGAAAATCATTGGCACTCTTTTTCTGAAGAAGAATTTAATCTACCAAGCTTTGCTGTGGATGCTTCACAAAGAATTCTTTCTCTTGCTTTTGGCCCTTATCTTATTATCTCTCAAGGTTTGATTTTAGGAAGAGACAATTATGAAGAAGCAAAAGTAAATATAGAAGCTCTTCCAGGATCTATCTCTCAAAATCAATTAGAGCATATATCTGATATTATTCTTCAAGATATTGAAATAGAACTCGCATTAAAGGTTTTAGAAAAAGAAAAACCTCCTTATGTTCTTTTCATAGATGGCTCTCTTTCCGCAAGAATATCCCACATAATTTATCTGTTATCTTTAGACCTTGGGGAATATAATGAGCTTACCTTTAAAGTTCTTGAAAAGACTCTAAGACTAGTTAAATTATCAAAGGAGAAAGAAATTTATCTCATATCGATTTCAAAGATAAGTAGAGATACCTTTTTATCTCAAATAATTTTAGAGTCTGAGGGAAAAATTATAAAATCGAAATATTATCCTACAGATACAGAATTAATATCTATTATTATTCCTAATAAAACAGGCTTTTCAACACCTATTCTTTTAGGGGGAAAGAGGAGTCTTGGAAAAAAGCAAATGGAAATTATAGAAAGTAAATCTAGTATTAAAAATTTACTTGAAAATGTTTCAGCTTTCGTGAATTTTTATATAAGGCTCATTCCTAATGATTCTCCTTTGAGAGTTGATTTTCCTTGTTACCTTATAAAAAGAGAAGATTTATTTCTATCTTTAGATTATCAGATTTTACCCCAAACGGATCTTAGAGGTATAATATCATTAATAAGAAATAATTGTGCTGGAGCTAATATATATCAGACTCATCTTTATCTTGTAGATAGATTAGTAAGAATAAGACGAGAACCTGACTTAGAAAGATATAGATTTATTTTAGAAAAGGAATTAGGAAAAATATTACCTTTAGATAGAAGTCAGAGGAGGTTCTTTTAATGGAAGAAGAAAAATGTGTTGGATATTTAGTTGGAGAAAGCTTCTGTGATAGATTTCAATTTGTAACTACACGAGAAAAAGCACCAAAAAGATTAGAATATGTAACAATAAAAGGAATAGCAACTCCTGAAGAAGAAGTAGAAGTTTTAGCCCAGGTAGAGTCTTTAAGAGCCTTCTCTGAGGTTCTGGATGAGCATCAAGAATATGAAACAACAAATAAAATTTTAGGGTTAAATTATGTTATTCCTACCCAACTTATTGCAGAAGCAAGGGTTTTAGGATATTTAGATAAAAATAATAATATACAGTTTCCAAGATCTGTAGCTCTTCCTGGTTCTCCTGTTTTTTTAGCTCCTGATTCTCTTCTACAAAGATTTTTTAGTCATGGTAAAAGCAATTCTATAGAAATAGGTACTCTTCTCTATCGACCTAATGTGAAGGTTACCTTAGATCCTAATGGATTAAGAAGACATCTTGCAATAATCGCTCAAACAGGAGCAGGAAAGTCTTATTTAACAGGACTTCTAATTGAAAAATTAGTAAAATTAGGCGCAACAATATTAGTTTTTGATCCAAACAGTGATTATGTACTTTTAAGAAGGAAAAGGAATTTAAAAGAATTTTCCTCTATTTCGGAAAATGTTACAATTTATAGAATTCCAGAAATACCCACCCGATTTTCAGAAGTAGAAATGGGAGGAATTGAAAAATTTTCCATAAAGTTTAATGAATTAGAAGATGAACAGATTCTTGAAATCTTAGGAATTGATGAAAAAATGACAAACATTAGAAATTCTATAGAGCATGCTCTTCAAGAGTTAAAAAGTGAAAGAAGAGATTTTACTCCAGAAGACTTGTATAATAAATTATCTCAATATACAGGAGATATAGATGAAGAAAAAACTCTTTCCTTTGAAAATTATGACATTGAGATAGCAAAAAAACACCAAAAAAAAACAAAACTCAATGAAGACTTAGTAAATGGTGCGAGAAAAGCCTTAAAATATGTCAGATGGATAAAGGATTATCCCATTTGGGGATTTGAAGATATAAAATTAGAGAAGATTTTGAAACCATCACATATTACTGTAGTAGATTTGGCAGGCTTAGAAAAAAATCTAATGGATTTAATTGTAAGCCATTTATTAAATGAAATCTGGATGAAAGCAAAATCTGAAGGATTAAGATATCCCTTATTTATTGTTTTAGAAGAAGCCCATAACTTTGTTCCTAATGATAAAGAAAATAGAGGAAAGAGTGCTAGATTGATAAATACAATAGCCTCAGAAGGAAGAAAATTTAAAGTTTTTCTTATAGTTATTACTCAGCGACCATATAAAATTAGCAGTAATACTCTCTCTCAATGTGGGAGTCAAATAATTATGAAACTTACAAATCCTAACGATCAAAATGCAGTAAAGGAAGCATCTGAAGCTTTATCCGAAAGCCTATTTAGAGACCTTCCAGGATTAAATATAGGAGAAGCAGTTATTGTAGGAAATCTTACAAGAGTTCCTGTAATTGTTAAAATTGGGGATAGAGAAACTGCAGAGGGAGGGTATGATATAGATTTAGAAAAAGAATTTGAAAAAGCAAGAAAAGATTCTTTAATATCCGAAGAACCTTTTATTCCCTTACAAGAAATGGAGAGCGAGATTTAAAATGATAAAAATTGTTGCTACTGCAGATAATCATTTAAATAGATTTTATAAAAAAATGTTTCCTGAACAATTAAGAAAAAGAAGAGAGAAATTAAGAAAAGCCTTTAAAGAAGTTGTAGATTTCTCAATTAAAGAAAAGGTAGATCTTTTCGTACAAGTTGGAGATCTTTTTGACATGCCAGATCCTAGAAATACTGAACTTGCTTTTATAATGGAAGAATTCTTAAATCTAAAAAGAGAAGGAATAAATATATTTGCAATAGCAGGAACTCATGATTCTATAACTGCACCCGATGAAGATTCTTATCCTATTAAGATTTTTGAAAAAGCAGGAGTTTTGAAGGCTTTTACAAAAACAAGAGAGGTAGAATGGTATATTTGGGAAGGAAATAATAAAGAAAAATTATTAATTTCAGGATTATCTACTGACTTAAGAATAAGAGGTAGAGTAAATCCTCTCTCAAATATTAAAATAAACTTTGAAGACAATGATATATTTAAAATTTTTTTGCTTCATTATTCTGTAGAAAAGTTCGCTCATCCGAAAGCTCAGGAGCCTCAAGTTTCAGAGGGAACATTATACTCTTTACCTTTTGACCTTTATATTATTGGACATCTGCACGAACATAGAGATTTTGTCTTTGGCAGAAAGATGTTAATTATTCCCGGAGCTACAGAGAAAATAAATTTTGGAGAAGAGAAAAACGAAACAGGTTTCTATTTTATTAGAATAGAAGGCAAAAAAATCTTTCCAGAATATATAAAAGTTAACTCTCAACCTATGAAATCTATAGAAATAAGAACAGGAGAAATTCCAAACGAAAATCCCACAGAAAGTATATTAGAAAGAATAGAGAAAGAGTCTTTTAAAGAACAATTATTAAGATGTAGAATTGTGGGACCTCTTTCTTTAAGTTTATATCAAAAAATAAGCTTTAATAGGATAAATAAAATGGGAAATGACTGGAATTTCTTCTTTGATCTTGATACTCAGAATCTATATATTTCCACCGAGGAACTTCCTTATATTTCTTTTTCTGAAAATTGGAGTGTGGGAAAAGTATTGGAAAAATTTACAGAGGAATTGTGCATGAAAGAAGAAAGGGATAAAGAAATAATAAAAGAAGCCTTAGATTGGATAAAGGAGAATCTTAGTAGAATATTATGATTAGATTAAAAAGTTTAGAAATTTTCAACTTTAAAAGATATGAACACGAAAAATTAGATTTTCCTCTTCAAGGAAGATTTTTAATAAAAGGAAAAAATGAGGCAGGAAAAAGTAGTATTTTTGAAGCTATAGTTTTTGCGCTTTTTGGAAAACCTGTTTATATAAGAAGTGGAAAAGAAAATCTTATTAATTTCTCCCAGGATAAGGCAAGAGTGATTCTAAACTTAGATTTAGATGAAAAAGAACTATACATAGAAAGAACTCTTAAGAGAAATTCTTCTCAAGAATGTTTTTTAAAAATCTACGACAAAAAAAATCCAGAGAAAGTACCCATAATTCTTAGAAAAGTTAATGACGTCGACGAAAGGATAGAAAAAGAATTAGGATTAGATTATATAACCCTTTTAAATACCTGCTTCGTAGAACAAAAGAATATTGGAAGATTAGAAAATAGTGACAAGGCGACGAGACAAAAAATTATTATCTCTTTGTTCAATTTAGAATTTTTAACTGATCTTTCAAAAAGAGTTAAAGAGGAAAAAGAAATCTTAGAAGAAAAATTATTGTCTGGAGAGATAATAAGAGAAGCCTGTAAGGCCAAAAAACAATACCCTTTCCTTAGTAAAGAACTTTCAAAGATTAAGCAAGAAAAGACTGAGATTGAGGCAGTAGAGAAAGCAAAGAAAATAAAAGAAGAAAAAGGGAATATAGAAAAGATAGAAAAGGAAATTGAAAAAATCTCTAAAATAGTAGAGGAATATAAAGAGAAAATAGAAATTCTCAAAAAAAACCTCGAAGAGCTAAATAAATTAGAGAAAATCTTTGACCTTAATAAAATATTATTAGAAAAAATAGAAATCAAAAAAAATATAGAAAACAAAATAAATGAAGATAGCAATAAAATAAAAGAAATTCCTAGGTTATTAAAAGAGATAGAAAATTTAAAGTATCATATAAAGATAAAAAGAAGAATAGAGAAATTAGGAAAAATAAGAGATAAATTAGAAAAATTAGAAGAAGAAATTGAGAGGTTTTCAAAACTCTCAAATAATATATCAGAGAAAGAAAAAGAAATCAAAAAGATTGATAGTCTTATTGAGGAATTAAGAGACATTGAAAAAGCTCTCCAAGTTAAAAAATTAGAGGAAGACAAAGAAAATCTCAGAAAAATTATCGAAAATTTCGAAGAAATTAATAGATACAAAAAAGAATTGGAAAAAATCAATAAAACTTTAGAACAATATTTTATTAAAATTACTATTTGCTCTTTATCTTCTCTAATATTTTTAATCTCGTCCTTTCTGCTTAACATATTATATTTGCCTATCTTCTTTCTTTTTCTAATAATCTTAATTTTCCTTGTTTTAAAAAGAAACAAAGCTAAAGAACAAGAAATAAAACTAAACATAAGAAAGGAAGATTTAGAAAAAGAATTAAAAAATATTAAAGAAGAGGATATACAAAAAAGATTCGAAGAGATAAAAAAAGAGATTAGTAAAATTGTTAATAGTCATTTAAAAGCAAAAGAATTAAACGAGTTAATATCTTTAAAAGCAAAAAGAGAAAGTGAATTAGAAAAACTAAAAGAATTAGAGGAAACTCTTATAAAAGAAAAGGAAGAATTTGACAAAAACTTAACAAGTTTAGGTTTTAGGAGTATTCAGGAATTAATTCAATTTAAGAATGAGAAAATGAAAAAATGGGAAGAAATTTTTAATAGAGTATCACTTCTAGATTCATATACCCATGAAAATTTAGAATATTTAACTAGGGAAGAAAGTAGGCTTGAAGAGAGAGTCGAAATTCTTAAAAGTCTTACTTTCGAAGTAGAAAAAAATAAGAAAGAAGTTCTAAAAATTGAAGAGGAAATAAAAAGAATAAAAGAGGAAATAAAAAACTTATCAAAGGAAGTTTTGGAAGAGCCAACCAAAGAGTATAAAGAAAAAATAGAAGAAACAATAAAAAAATTCAAAGAAGAAAAAATCGAAGACAAATTTGAATATTATAGAAAAATTCTTGAGCAGAAAACTGGAGAAAGAAAAGCCAAAATAGAAAATTTAGAAAGGTTAATCAAAGAATTTCAAATAAACTATCCTGAAAAGGATTGGGAGTCTCTTTCCCAAAGAGATGTAGACTATAACTTAAAAGAAAATTTAGAAAGAAGAGAAAAAGAAATTAATGAAGAACTGGCAAAATTGAAATTTATTATGGAGAGCTATGAAAAAAATACTGGAAAAAAGATTGAAGAACTAGATCCTGATAAAGAAGAAGAAAATCTCAATAAAATGGAAAGAGAAAAAGTAAAAATGAGCTATGCCCAGCAGATCTTAGAAGGAACTACGAAAAAAATATTAGACACTGTATCCCCAAGAACCTTAGCGTATATGCAAAAGATTCTTCCCATTCTTACCATGGATCGATATCACATAGTTCATCTTGATTCTGAAACTTTTAAATTAAAAGTCTTTGATAATATATCAAACAGATATTATGATAAGGATATATTAAGTGGAGGAACCCAAGACCAATTCTCCTTAGCCTTAAGATTAGCTTTTGCAATAGCAAACTTACCCCAAGATAGAGGGACAAACCCAGGGTTCATCTTTTTAGACGAACCCTTGGGCTCTTTCGATGATGAAAGAGCTCATGCTCTTATAGAGCTCCTCACCCATGGAGAAATTGCAGAACATTTTGACCAAATATTTGTAATAACTCATGTACTTCTCAAAGAAGAATATTTTGACTATTGTATACATGTTGAAGAAGGGAGAATAATTTACAAAGATCTTTAAAATTTAACTAAATTCTTCTAAATTTAGATTTTTAAGATATTCTTTAAATATTTTCCCTATATCCTCTCTTTTCAATGCCAATTCTACCGATGCTATTAGAAATCCTAATTTATTTCCTGTATCATATCTTTTTCCCTTAAACTCATAAGCATATATTGCTTCTCTTTCCAAAAGAAGTTTTAAACCATCAGTTAATTGAATTTCTCCTCCTCTACCAGGTTTTACTTTTTCTAACATATTAAAGATTTCTGGAGTTAATATATACCTCCCCACAATAGCGAGATTAGAGGGAGCTTCTTCTAAAGATGGTTTTTCTATGAGATCCGTAATCTGATATAATCCATTTTCTAATTCCTTTCCTGCAATTATACCATAATTTTTAACCTCTTCCTCAGCAACCCTCTCTACTGCAATCACGGAACACTTATATCTTTCATAGATACTTATCATCTGCTTTAAACAAGGGACATCACTAACAATTAAATCATCACTCAGAACTACCGCAAAAGGTTCATCTTTGACAATTTCTTTTGTAACTAAAATTGCATGACCTAATCCTAGAGGTTCTTTTTGACGAATGTAATAGACCGTTGCTAATTCCGAAATTCTCCTTACTTGTTTTAATAACTCCAACTCTCCTTTTTTTTGAAGAAAATACTCAAGTTCAAAAGAAATGTCAAAATGATCTTCTATTGCTCTTTTATTTCTTCCAGTAACTATAACGATTTCTTCTAATCCTGAATTTACTGCTTCCTCTACACCATATTGAATTATAGGCTTATCCACAACAGGAAGCATTTCTTTAGGTTGAGCTTTAGTGGCAGGAAGAAATCGAGTTCCAAGACCTGCTGCTGGAAAAACAGCCTTTCTAATTCCCATATTTACCTCCTCTTTTATTCAGGAATTTTAATAATCAATAGAATAAAACTTCCATCTTCCACTAAAAGTTTATGAGCTGTACCTGCAGAAATAAAAAGTAAATCCCCCTCAGAAATAACTTCTTCTTTATAATCTTTGATTTCACAGCCTCTTATTTCTCCTATATCTATTTCTTTTCCTCCCCAATATTCTTTACTTAGAATTACCCTTGCCCTTCCAGAATAAACCACGTATACATCATTAATATATTTATGAACCTCTGTTTCTCCTTCAAAAGGAGAATTAATACTAAGCTTTCTTATTATAAAATTTCCTTTTTTAAACTCGCTAAAAAAATTTTCATGTAAAGAATATTTTTGATAGAACATTCATTACCTCCAGTAGTAAAAATTTTAACTTTATTCTAACTATTAGAAAAAAAATAATCAATCTTATACACTTAGAAGGTTGTAATCTAAGTATTTATACTGTATAATTTTACAAAAAACAAAGGCTAAGATCGGGAGTAGTAGCCATCGTAGGCAGGATTCAGAGAGGCTGGGAAAAGGTGTGAGCCAGCTATCCTGCAGATGGTGAATGGGCCCGGGAGCTTTGGACCGAAAAGGGGTATAACCCCTGAGTAGGCTCCAACGGATGTTGCCACCGTTATCAGGGCAAAGGGTATCGGAGCAAAGAGGATCTCCCGTACCCGAAAAGAGAGAGGCAATGTTGCCTAAGTAAGGTGGCACCACGAGAATAAAAAACCTTCTCGTCCTTTAAAGGGCGAGAAGGTTTTTTATTTAGATAAAATTTTAAAAGGAGGTATATCTTATGGAAGTTAAAAGAAAAATTTTATTAGACGAAGAAAAAATTCCGAAGGAATGGTACAACATTTTAGCGGATCTTCCCTTTCCTTTACCACCAGTATTACATCCTGCCACAGGAAAGCCTGTAGGTCCTGAAGATTTAGCTCCCATATTTCCCATTTCCCTTATTCAGCAGGAGGTAAGTACTGAA
Organism: Dictyoglomus sp.; assembly: GCA_025060475.1. Lineage (NCBI taxonomy): Bacteria > Pseudomonadati > Dictyoglomota > Dictyoglomia > Dictyoglomales > Dictyoglomaceae > Dictyoglomus > Dictyoglomus sp. The sequence goes on from JANXBZ010000001.1 coordinate 194,902, forward strand.
AGGTATATTCCTATTCCCGATGAGGTTTTAAAAATTTATAAGATGTGGAGACCTACTCCTCTTTATAGAGCGCTAAGCCTAGAAAAGTATTTGGATACTCCTGCCCATATATACTATAAGTATGAAGGAGTAAGTCCTCCAGGAAGCCATAAACCAAATACTGCTGTAGCTCAAGCATATTTTAACAAAATAGAAGGAGTAAAAAGATTAACCACAGAAACAGGAGCAGGACAATGGGGATCTGCTCTAGCTTTTGCTTGTAATCTTTTTGGATTAGAATGTAAAGTCTATATGGTAAAGGTAAGCTATTTCCAAAAGCCTTATAGAAGATCTCTTATGGAAACTTGGGGAGCAAAGGTTGTTCCTAGCCCAAGTCCTGATACTGAATCAGGCAGAAAGATTTTAGAGAAAGATCCAGAGTCTTTGGGATCTCTAGGAATTGCTATAAGTGAAGCGGTAGAAGATGCAGTGAAAAGAGAGGACACAAAATACTCTTTAGGAAGCGTATTAAATCATGTTCTTTTACATCAAACAATAATTGGAGAAGAAGCTTTATTACAAATGGAAATGGCAGGGGAATTCCCTGATGTAGTAATTGGATGTGTAGGAGGAGGAAGTAATTTCGCTGGAATTTCTTTTCCATTTTTAAGAGAGAAATTTAAAGGTAAAAAAATAAAAATCCTTGCAGTAGAACCAGAATCATGTCCGAGCCTAACAAGAGGAATCTATACTTACGATTTTGGAGATACTGCAAAAACAACTCCTCTCCTCAAAATGTATACTTTAGGACATAATTTTATACCACCAGGAATTCATGCGGGTGGTTTAAGATATCATGGAATGGCTCCTATTGTAAGTGCTCTCTATCATCATGGATATATATCTGCTGTAGCCTATCATCAATTAGATATTTTTGAATCTGCAGTAATTTTTGCAAGAACTGAAGGAATAGTCCCTGCACCCGAGTCCGCTCATGCTATTAAAGCTGTAATTGACGAGGCAAAGGATGCCAAAGAAAAGGGAGAGAAAAGAGTAATATTATTTAACCTAAGTGGACATGGCTTCTTTGATCTTTCTGCCTATGATCAATACTTCTCAGGAAAATTGGAAAATTTTGCATATCCCAGAGAAAAGGTTGAAGAAGCATTAAAAGACTTACCCAAAATATAAATTTCAAAGGTGAGGAGCTATCTTTTTAAGCTCCTCACCTTTTATTGAAAGGTATAAATCACCTAATTCAATTCTTTTTATTTTTTCCTTTTCCTTAAAAGGAGTAAAAATTTTTAAAATATTATTATTAAAATCGACCATCTCTAAAATTCCAAGAGCTAAAAATTCCTCTCTTTCTCCAAAAAGTCCTACCAATCTATTTTTTAAAATTTCTACTTTATCTTTATCAATATATTTATTTATCGAATAAATTAAAAAAGAGGGAAGATCTATTGAAATTCCTCCAAGAAAATATCGGCAGAATTTCTTCTCTCTAAAAGCTCTCCTCTCCTCCCAAGATCTTTCCCGTGCCATCATACTCATAGGAATAATATAAAACTCTAAGGAAAATCTTTGCATAATTTTTAAGAAACTTTCCAACTCATTTTCTTTTCTTATAAATACGATATGTTCGGGTCTCAATAAAGAAAGCTTGTAATACTTCAATACTTTTCCCAATTTTCCTAAGATAAGCCCGCAAGTATTTAAAATAATTAATTCACAGCCAGAAGATTTTGCCTTATCTACTAGGTTTTTTACACCGACTAGTAGAGGTAATAGATGTCCTACAGGAGATGTAGATCCTACAAAATACCAGTCAAAGACTGAAAGTTCTTCAAAAGATTGAAAATCCCCTTCTGGAATACTCAAACTTACTGTTGTGGGGACCCCTATCTCACTCTGACCTAAGTCACTATTTACTATACCAACTTTTAGACTATTTTTTATAGCCTCTTTAGAAAGGTAATATACAAATGAGCTTTTTCCAACATTAGGAAGTCCTAAAACAACTACTAATCCTTTCTTCTCAATTATTCTGTCTTTAACTTTTTGCCAAGAAGCAGGAATATCTAACATCAAAATTCTGTATATTGAGGAGCATTTTTATAAAGCTCTTCAATTTTGTAAAATTCTCGAGCCTTCTGGGAAAATATATGAACAATAAAATCATTATAATCAAGCAAAAGCCAACCACTTCCTTCTTTTCCTTCTATACCTCGAGGTCTGTATCCTAGTTTATCCATTTCTTCTTCGATCGCTCTTTGTATTGCTTTTCTTTGTGTTGGGGTCATCCCTGTACATATTATGAAAAAATCTGTTACTCCAGAAATATTAGATAAATCTAAAACTATGACATCATTTCCTTTTTTATCTAGTATTAATCGAGCAACATGAAATGCTTTTTCTTTACTGTCCAAAAAATTTCACCCCCAAAGTTATAGTTTGTTCTCTTCATTAGCAAAAACAGATTTTTTCCATTCTTTAAGTTTATTAAAATCAGGTAAAACATAACTAATTCCATTTATATTATCAGGATTTCCAGGCATCATAGTCATCCTAATATTCTGATTTTCAATATTTATAAATTTAGAGGCTAAAAATAAAGCCTCATAAAAAGAAATATTTGTTTCTATGGTAGAACCAACTAGATTTATATATTGAGGAAGATTTATTAAAGAAACCTTATCCTTCATTTGACTATATAAAGCTTTTAAAAATTTCTGTTGTCTTTCTATTCTTCCCAAATCTCCTAGAGGATCATGCCTAAACCTCACATAACCAAGAGCTTCTTTTCCATTAAGATGATGCTTTCCAGGTTTTAGTCTTATATAGAGTTTGTCAGTTCTATCAACATAATACATTGGCTTCTCAATTTCGATGTCTACCCCCCCAATTGCATCAATCAATTTTTCAAACTGTTGAAAATTCATTTTAGCATAATAATTTATAGAAACACCCAAAAATTCTTCCACTGTTCTTACTGCAAGATCTACACCACCGTAATGGTAGGCATGATTTATCTTATCATAACCGAATCCTGGAATTAAAACCCTCGTGTCTCTCGGAATAGAAAGAAGATCTACTTTTTTGTCTTTCAAATTAAAAGAAATAAAAATAATAGTATCACTTCTTCCTATATCTTCCTTTCTTTCATCAACACCAAAAAATAAAAAATTTATCCTCTCCATTTTTCCTAAAACCATTTCAGTGAGTTCAATGGGATCAAGAGAAGGAAAATTTTTACTAGGGATATAATTATAGCTATTCTGAAGATAAAAATATCCACCTATGCCTGTTATAATTACAAGCAATAGAAAAACTATTATACCAAATAGTAAAACTTTCAATTTCCTCAACCTTTATTACCTCCCTTAATACATTTAAAAGAAGGACCCCTACAACGAGGGGTCCTTATATAATTATAATATTAAAAAGCTACTTTCCCAAATAAAATAGGAAAGTAGCCAAAGTTTCAAGCATTATTATGAACGAGCTCTTCTTTCTCTTGGCCTTTCTTCTCTGGGTTTTGCTTCATTAACTATTATTTTTCTTCCCTTAAAATCTGTACCATTTAAAGCACTAATCATTTTCTCTGCAGAACTATCCTCAACCTCTACAAAGCCGAAACCCCGAGACCTTCCAGTATTTTTATCGGAGATAATTCTTGCAGAAATTACATTTCCATAGTTAGAAAAAACATTTTTTAACTCTTCTTCAGTTGTTGACCAAGGAAGATTACCTACATATAAAGTCTTACTCATCTTTCACCTCAGGAAAATTTTTTAAAATTTGAGAGCTTTTAAGGAAAAACTCCCAGAAACCTTAAAAGTAAATCTCTTGGAAAAACTAAAATGGTACCTCGGTAAACTTCACCTCTCTTTCTTTGAAAAATAAAAAACCTAAGATTCCTAAATTTTCAGAAATCTTAGGTTTTTTGCACAAAAATTTTACCTTAAAAAAATAGAAACTTCCGACCATCTTAAACTTTAAGGAAATTTTAGCATGATTTAATTTTATTGTCAAAAAAAAGCTTAAGGATTTATACTATGTTATATTTTAATGGAGGTGATTAAATATGAAAAAATTATTAGTTATCCTTTTCCTTTTAAGTATCTCCTTGGCAAATACAAATTTAGTCATCTATTCTAAAAATTTTGCTCTTATTTCCTTGGAAAAAATAGTAGAATTAAAACAAGGTATAAACTATGTTCCTTTAGATGAAATACCTGGAGATATTTCTCTTTCTTCGGTTTATATTACATCCCAGAAGGGAAGTATTATTAAGGAGATTATCTATCCCAACTGGGCTTTATGGATTATCTCAGAAAAAAGCATAAATGAAACTCTCAATATATTTTATTTTCTTCCTAATATCTCTTGGAGTTGTGAACATTTTATATTGGTAGATGAAAAATCAATCCTTAATTTTAATAGCAGAATAATTGTTCAAAACAATTCAAATAATAATTTTAAGAACATAAAGCTATCTCTTCTTGCAGGAGAGCCACAAGTAATAGAGTCTGTACCCACAAGAACTTTTCTCAAAGCAGAAATTGCTGAAGGAGTTTCCCCAGAAGAAATTATTGAAAGTAAGGGAGAATACAAAATCTTTTCCTATAAAGAACCTGTAAGTATTCTTGCTAAGCAACATAAATTATTACCTTGGCTTGATAATAAGAATGTGATTGCAGAAAAAATTTATTTTTATGATTATCAAAGAGATATAAATGGGGTATTTATTGAATGGAGATTTGAAAATTCTAGAGATAAAGGACTAGGAGTTCCTATACCCTCAGGTAAAATAAGAATATTTTTGAAGGATAAAGATAGAATTGTATTTTTAGGTGAATCAATTTTAAAGGATATAGCAGAAGGTGAAAAATTTACTGTATTACAAGGTAAAGCCTTTGATATAAAAGGAGAAAGGAAGATATTGGAAAGCAAGGAATATACCGAAGCTAAAAACATTATCAGAGAAAGAAAAATACAAGTGATAATAAGAAATTCTAAGGAGGAAAAAGTTAAAGTAGAAGTAAAAGAATATCTAGAAGGCGACTGGCAAGTTATCTCATCTTCTTTACCCTTTGAAAAAATCGATGCCAATAATATAAAATTTATATTAGATGTTAGCCCTAAAAAGGAAGCAATTTTAGTATATTCTTATAGAACAAGACTTCCAAGATAATTATTTCTAGAAAGAAAATCAAAAATATATAATAACATGAAGAATCGAGATGGAAGGCTCATATTTCAGTTCTATTTACTCTACAAAAAGAATATTTGGCATAATTAAAAAATTTCAGGAATAAGTTTCTTATTTCCAATGATTACCGAATAAAAACTTCTTTTTTTTAACAAGTCCTTTGACTCTAGCTTCAAAGCAATTTCAGAAGTAACCTCAAAGTCTGGGGAAATTATTATTAATTCTGATATGATATAATTAAGCTATTATAAGAATTTTTGTAATTGTAATTTTACTATTTACTATTTCTCTCAATTTTATCATCTCTTCTGAGATGAGAGAGGGAATTTTTTTAACCTTTTCTGGAGATATTTTTCTCCAAAGACAAATCTTAAATTCCTATTATCATACAAAAAGTAAAACTTATGTTTTTTCTGAAGATATATTTGAGAATATAAAAGAGGAGATAAAAGGAGATTTATCCTGTGTAGTATTAGATACTGTCATTGCAGGAAATATTTTTACTCCATCTAGCTATCCTTTATATAATTCACCTGCAGAAATTTTAGATACTTTAAAAAAGATGGGTTTTAATTTAATAATTACTGCTAACAACCACTGTCTCGATAAGGGAGAAAGAGGATTATTTGAATCTATTAAGAATATTAAAAAAAGAAATTTACTTTATCTTGGAACAAATCTCTCTCCTGACCCTCATGAAAGAGTTATGATTTTCGAAAAAAATGGGATAAAAGTCGGAATTTTAGCGTATACTTATGGGACAAATGGGAATTACCTTCCTAAACATAAGGAATATATGGTGAATTATATAAACTTAGAAAAAATTTCTGAGGATATAAATTTCTTAAAAAATCAAAAGACAAATTTTATTATTATATATCTCCATTGGGGAGAAGAATATATAGAAAAACCAAAAGAATATCAAAGAATCATAGCAAAAAAGCTGATAAATTTAGGTGTAGATATGATCATAGGCAGTCATCCTCACTGTATAGGAAGCATCGAGAAAATCAATGATAAATATTGTTTTTATTCACTAGGAAATTTTTTTGCAGATCAGTATGGGTTAAATATTTCCAAAACAAAATTTGGATTGATATTAAGAATTAATCTTTTTAAAATTAAGGAAAGATTATCTTATAAAATAGAGGTTATCCCGATATTCATTCATAGATGGAGAGAAAAAGGAAAATATAAATACAAAATTATTAAAGCAAGTAATATTTATAAATATAAAGATATCGATAAAAAAGATCTTTTGTACTATGAAAGTCTTAAAAAACTACTAATGAATATAAAATGGGAAAAAGAAGAATTATTACTCAAATCATAACTGCAATTTTTGTAAATTCGTATTATTTAGCCTTTTTTGGCAAAAATATTCCTTTACCTGTTTTTAATTGTTATGCTTGCCCTTTAGCAAGTTTCGCCTGTCCCATAGGAACTCTTCAGTATTTTTTGATAATAAAGCAATTTCCTTTTTTACTCTTAGGAATTCTAATTTTTTCGGGTATTATTTTAGGAAGATATTTTTGTGGATGGTCTTGTCCCTTCGGTACCTTACAGGATTGGCTGTATAAAATAAAAACTTTAAAAAAAATTGTGGACAACAGATTTAGCACTCTCGTTAGATGGACAGTCTTTATTGTTTTAGTAATTATTATCCCATATATAAGCTTAGAGCCTTGGTTTTGCAAACTATGTCCTGCAGGAACCTTAGAAGCTGGAATCCCTCAAATATTAATTAAACCTCAATTAAGGAATCTGGTTGGATTTCTTTTTATTATAAAAATAATCATTTTAATATTATTCTTAATAATCAGTATTTTTATCTCAAGATTCTTTTGCAGATTTATATGCCCTTTAGGGACTTTTCTTTCTATTTTTAATAAGCTATCTTTTTATCATTTAGAGGTTGACTCTTCCTGTCCCCAATGTGGAATGTGTAGGCAAAAGTGTCCAGTAAATATTGAAATTTATAAGGATCCAAATTCCCTAAATTGCATAAGATGTTTAGAGTGTGCAAGTTGTGGAAAGATCAACGAAAAATTTTCTCTTTAAAGGGGTGAAACTGTGAGACTTACCTTTTTTGGTGCAGTAGGAGAGGTTACAGGATCTAATTATTTACTAGAAAATGAAAGAAAGTACCTTATTGATTGCGGTATCTTTCAAGGGAAATCTGAAAATGAAAATTCTAATCCCTTTCCTTTTGATCCCTCGGAAATATCTGCAGTATTACTAACCCATGCACATTTAGATCATTCGGGAAGAATACCCAAATTAGTTAAGGATGGCTTTAAAGGTAAAATATATGCAGTTCTTCCTACTATTGAACTTTGTGAGGTATTGTGGTTGGATACAGTAAAAATAATGAAAGAAGAAGTAGAAAGAATAAATAGAAAAAATCAAAGATCTGGTAAACCGTTAATAGAACCATTATATACAGAAAAAGAAATTGAAATTGCCATGAAACTCTTTGAACCGGTACCTTATGATGAAATAATCGATCTAAAGGATATAAAGGTAAGATTTAGAGACTCTGCTCATATTTTGGGCTCAAGTTCCTTAGAAATTTGGGGAGATAACATAAAAATAGTATTTTCAGGAGATTTAGGTCAATGGGAAAATGTAATGGAAGGAACCCCTGCCTTAATTGAGCAGGGGGATTATGTGATCATTGAATCCACATATGGAAATAGATTACATAAATCCTTAGAGGAAACAAGAAAAGAGTTTAAAGAAGTAGTTGAAAAAGTCATAAAGGAAAAAGGTAAGATTCTTATTCCATCCTTTGTAGTAGATAGAGCACAAAGAATTATTTATGAACTGATGCTGTTGGAAAGAGAAGGTATTATTCCTAAAGATTTTCCAATATTTTTTGATAGTCCCATGGGAAAGAAAATAACGGAAATTTATAAAAAATATACTAATCTTTTATCTCCAGACCTCCAAAAATATTTCTTAGAATCGGAAGATCCCTTCTCTCTACAAAATCTTAGTTATGTATCTTCAGTAGAAGAGTCAAAAAGTATTAATGCTATAGAATCTGGAATAATTATTGCAGGAAGTGGAATGTGTACAGGTGGAAGAATTCTTCATCATATAAAACATAATATTTGGAAGGAAAATACTCATGTAATTTTTGTAGGCTATCAAGCTCAGGGAACTCTTGGAAGAAGGCTTATTGATGGTGTTAAGAAAATACATGTGATGGGAGAAGAGTTAACAGTAAATGCAAAAATTCATACCATAAATGGATTTTCTGCTCATGGAGATCAAAAAGATTTATTAGCTTGGGCAGACTCCTTTCAGACAAATCCTATGTTTATTATAACCCACGGAGAACCTGAATCTGCAAGGACTTTATCTCTTTTACTTAAAACTAAAGGATATGAAAGTTTAATACCTCTTATGGGGCAAAGTATTGATTTAACAAGAAGAGAAATCTATCCTGTGAAAGAAATTGTAAAACATGAATGGCAAGAAATCATAGAGGAATTAGAAAATCAAATAAATTTAATTAAAAATAAACTTTTATTTGCTCCTTCTGATGAAACTTTAGATATATTAAAGGCAAGTTTGATTCTTCTTAAAAATATAAAGGAGATAAAAAATGATTAAAAAGTTACTGATAATTACACTCCTTTTATTTTCATTTTTATCGAAAGTAAAATCCCAAAATACGGGAGAATATGCTTTGTATGTTATAAAAAATCTTTGTAGTGAAAGATTCCTAGGTAGACAAGCAGGAACCTCTGAAAATGAGAAAACAATAAATTTTATAAAAGAAGAGCTCCTAAATATAGGATTATCTTACTCTCAGATTTTTATTCAGAAATTCCCTTTAGATATTTATTTCTTGGAAGAAAAACCAAAACTTCAAGTTTACTTCAACAAAAGAATCCTATGGGAAGGAATTTATAGAAAAAATTTTAGAGATTTATTCACAGGATCTTGGGAGATTCAAGGAAAGATCAATTTTGTCAATTACGGACTAAACCTTAATGATTATAAAGATAGTAATGGCAAAATAAGTATAGCTCAATTGGGCTATGAGAATCCTAAGGATAGATATTTAGATAGAATAGAATATAGAATTAACTTAGCTCAAAATAATTCCTCCTTAGCACTTTTTTTAATAACTGATAAAACGAAAGAATATATCGTCTCACAAAAATCTTTATTTTTAAACGATTTTTCTTTCCCTGTTGTTTTTTTAACAACAAATTCATGGAATAACATTAAAAAATATTATTATAAAAATTCAAATATTGAGATAAAGTATAAGATAAAATATAGATCAGAAAAAGGAAGTTCAACAAATCTATACCTATTCATTCCTGGTAGAGAAGATAAATATATCATTATAAGTGCTCATATAGACCATGTAGGAGGAGATCCTGATGGGAGTTTCTTTCCGGGAGCCAATGATAATGCATCAGGAGTAGGAGTATTAATGGAAATTATTAGAATTATAAAAGAAAGAAATATATTACCAAAATACAATTTAATATTTTCTTTTTTTAATGGAGAAGAATATGGTTTAAAAGGTTCAAATCATTATGTTAAAAACCCTATATTCCCTTTGAATAAAACTCTATTGAATATAAACCTTGATTGTGTAGGAAGAGGAAAATATATTTACTTAGCTTACAACCACACTGCTGAAGAGTATGTAGATAGATTAAGAGAATTTAATAAAAAAATAATACCCATAGGAGAACATCATCTATTAACTCAATCAGATCAATTTAGTTTTGTAAATTTAGGAATACCTGCAATATTTATATCAAGAGCAAACGAGGATTTAAATATTCCTGATCTTCATCAAAGTACAGATACCTATGAAAAGATATCTTATCAAAATTTAGCAGAGGTGATAGACTTAATAATAAAATTTATATGTTAAAAAGAAAGGAGAATGGACCATGTTTAAGAAGATTAATATCTTTGATCTATTTGTAGTAACAGTGATAATTTTAGCAATATTAGGAATTATCTTAGTAAGGACTGGAAAGAGTCCTATTACGAAAGTTAGAGGAGAAGAAAAAGAGATTGAAGTAGACTTTATAGTGAGAAATCTACCCTTAGTGGATCAAAACTTTATTATCCCAGGAGAAAAAGCATTTATCAGGATTAAAAATCAGCCCTTTGCGTGGGTAACAGTGAAAGATATAAAAATATACCAAAAAAAACAAATACTTCCCGACTTCAAAGGAGGATATAAAACCATTGATGATATAAACAATCCCTTTAATGTGGATTGTCTTATTACCTTTACTGCAAAAGGATATGTAACCTCAGATTCTATAGTTTTGGGGACAAAGGTAAAAGTTGGTATGTCTATTACTATTGAGAGTTATAAAGCGGATGTTACAGGAGTCATATCTGCAATAAGGGTGAAATGAAATGAAAAACATTGAATCTCTTTGGCAAGAAAGTCTAATATTCAAAATCTTAGATAATATTGAAACTAAAATAAAAAGATTTTTTGAACCCATTATATCTTCGTCCTTTATATTTCCTTGGCTAGATTTTGTTTTGGAACATTTTTTATATATTTTTCTGTTTTTGCTTCCCTTTTTATCAACCGAGAAAATTGCTCTTTTGAGTTTTATTGCCTTTATCTTATGGTTTATAATTACTTTTTTATCTCCTGAAAAAAGATTTTTTAAAAATTTAGATAGATTTTCCCTTTTATTTTTTATCTTTTTAGGAATAAATATTTATGCAACTGCTTTTTCTCCATATCTTTACTCTGCTATAAAGGGATTAACAAAATTATTAGTTTATTTTGCAATCTTCTTTATATTTAAAGATGTCTTTGATGTTTCAAGACAAAAAAAAGCAATTATCTTTTTACTTTTATCTACCTTTATACTTTCCATATATTGCTTATATCAATGGATTATTAAAGTTCCCCAGTTAGCAGGATGGGAAGATCCAGAGTTAATAGCAGAAGGAGTAACAAGAGTATATGGAACTCTCCAAAATCCGAATCTTTTAGGTGGATATTTAATTTCAGTTTTTCCCTTCCTTTTTTCTGCGTTAATATTTTATAACTTTAAATCCTTTATATCCTTAACAATAATTATTTCTGCTCTTTCAATAATATGGACATATTCTCGTGGTGCATATTTGGGATTTTTAGGATCTCTTGGAATTCTATTTAGTGGAATCTTCTTATACTTCTGGCAAAAAAACAAAAATATAAGAAAAAAGCTTGTCTTTATATATTTAATCATTATTTCTATGGCAATCGGACTATTCTTTTCATCGGATTATTTTAGAGCAAGAGTTTTTTCAATGTTCACCCTTTGGGGACATACCTCTAATGCCACAAGAGTTATGATTTGGAAGAGTTCTTTTAAAATATTTAAAGACTTTTTCTTAACAGGAATTGGCTTAGGAAACGATGTTTTTCGTCAAGTTTATGCCTTCTATATGGAGCCAAAATATACAGCCTTAGCTTCTTATAACTTATTTTTAGAATTAGCTATAGAAGGAAGCATTTTTTCTTTGATAGTATTTTTAATAATGATATACACTTTAATTAGAATCTTTATTACTTCTTTTTCCAATTGGGATTTTACAAGAAAGATAATAGGAATTTCTTCTTTATCCTCTATAATTGCACCTTTATTTCATGGGCTTGTAGATACTATATGGTATAGACCTTACCCCCAAATAATTTTTTGGCTTGCTTGTGCTTTTCTTCTAAATTTAAACAATCCAGACAAGGATAAAAAGGTTCTTGCTTTTAATTTAGGAGGATTAGGAGATCAAGTATTGTTTTTACCTGTTCTCAAAAGATTAAAGGAGAAGTTTAAAAGAGTAAAAATCATAACTGAATCAAGGGGTAAAGATATTTTAGAAATAGCAGGATACGAAGTTGAAGAATTTAATCCTAAAAATAAGTTAAACCTTTGGGAAACTTTTAAGCTTTTGACTAAATTAAGAAAAGAAAAATATAGTATTACTGTTTCTTCAGGAAAATCCCCTTTTATACCGATATTTATGTATCTGACGGGCGCAGAAGAAAGAGTAGGATATAAAGAAAATCCTTTAAGTTTTTTATATACCCACAAGGCATCTTCAAAAAGAAATGAATATATGGGAAAGGTTCATTATAGACTAATAAAAGCTCTGGGTATAGACGAAGATTTTTCTCTTCCCAAGATCTCTCCAACTGAGGAAAATAAAAAGCTTGTAGAAAAAAAACTAAATAAATTGGGATTAAGTCCCTTTAATTATGTTCTAATACATCCGGGAATCAGTGAAATGAGCATAAAGAGAGGAATTGATAGAAGGTGGGAAAATAAAAAATGGAAGGAACTTTGTGAAAGGCTTAAAGAAGAGAATATTCCCTTTATAATAACTATTGGGCCCGATGAGAAAGAGATAGAAAATTCTTTAAAGAATTTAATTTTTGATGGAATATTTATAACTCCAAAATCTCTTCAAGAATTTCTTTCTTTAATATACTTTTGTAAAATTATGATTTGCCTAGATTCTGCACCATTACATTTAGGAGTTATCTTGAATAAACCCTTAATTGCCCTCTTTGGTCCTACAAATCCTAAAGAAATAGTTCCTGAAAATGATCTTTTTCAAGTAGTAAAGACAAATCTTTCTTGTCAACCTTGCCTTTGGGAAAAAAGAAAAAAAGTTTGTGATACTTTGGACTGTATGAAACATCTTACAGTAGATGATGTATGGAAAAAAGTTAAATTACTTATATAATTTTAATATTTTTTCAATAATTTTTGTTGTTGAAAATCCTTCGAGAAGAGGAAAAATAAAAACTTTCCCTCCATAATCTTCAACAATTTTTGCTTCAGGAAGATCCTCTATTTTGTAATCTCCGCCTTTTACATGGATATCTGGCTTTAGTTCAGAAATTAAATTTTCTGGAGTCTTCTCATCAAAGAGAACTACATAGTCTACAACTTCTAAAGAAGAAATTATTCTTAAACGAGATTTCTCGTCAAGAATTAACTTCTTTTCTCCCTTAATTTCTTTTACTGAATTATCACTATTTATTCCTACAATAAGAATGTCACCTAAGCTCTTTGCTTTTTCCAAAATCTCAATATGACCAGGATGGAGAAGTTCAAAGCATCCATTAGTAAAAACTATTATTTTCCCCTGCTTTTTTAAGTTTTCTATTATTTTCTTAAGCTCTATTTTATTCTTTATCTTTCTTAAAGAATATCCATCCATCTCTAAGTTCTATACTTTCAGGAATTATAGAAATAAGTTCCTTAGGGGTTACAGTAGCAGTCCCTAACTTTCTAACTGTTATACTAGCAGAAAAGTTGGATAAAAGCGCAGACTCTAATAAACTTCCTCCTCCTGCTAGAGCCAAGGAAAGAGTTGCCACAACAGTGTCTCCTGCACCAGTAACATCTCTCACCTGAGAAGAGAGAGCAGGTATAAATATTTGAGATTTAGGTTCGAAAAGAAACATTCCTTTCTCTCCTCGGGTAATTAAAATCCCTTCCCCCTCAGTAATATCCCATAATTTCTTGGCACAAGAAAATATGTCAAAACTATCTTCCATATTAACCGCAATCTGGGCCTCTTTTTCATTAGGTGTAATAAGATTTGCTCCTTTATATTTTTTATAATCCCTTCCTTTAGGATCTATTATTACTTTTTTTCCTTTACTTTTTATTAAAGTTATAACTTCAGAGGTTAATTTGGGAGTTAAAACACCCTTAGCGTAATCTGAAAGCACAAATATATCTATCTCGTTAATACAATCTTCTATATTTTGAAAAATAATCTCTTCTATCTCTTCAGATATAAAATCCTTTACCTCTCTATCCACTCTTACCACTTGTTGATTTAAGGCTATAATCCTTGTTTTTTGAGTTGTAGGTCTATTTCTATCTAAATAAAGTTTGCTAAAAATTCCCTTTTCTCTAAGAAGGCTTATTATCTTTTCCCCTCCACTGTCTTTTCCAATTACTCCGAAAAGAATTGGTTCCCCTAAAAGACTTTTTATATTATTTGCTACATTACTTGCTCCCCCTAAAAGAGAATATTCTTCTTCCACTTCCACAATAGGAACAGGAGCTTCAGGAGATATTCTTGATACTCTTCCTATAATATACTCATCTAACATTATATCTCCTAAAATTCCTACCCTTTTTCCTTTCCAATTGTCAATAATTTTTAAAAGATATTCTCTATTCATTCTCTTTCTCCTTTGAAAGAATCCATTCCGCACTTTCTAAGAGATCTTTAGCATAAAAATCAGGAATAACATTAGAAAAGGTTTTTCCAATTAAAATAGTTTTGCATCCTACCCTTTTACCTGCTAAAACGTCTGATTCTTTATCACCTATGATATAAGATTTACTTAAATCAATGTTCCAGTCTTTTTGAGCTTGTAAAAGCATGCCAGTGTTAGGTTTTCTGCAATCTCCTTCGATATAAGGACAATAATAGAAATCATCAATGTATATTCCTTCCCTTGCTAAAGCTAAATAAAGATAATTATTAAATTTTTCTACATCTTTTTCTGTATAATATCCCCTTTCTACTCCGGACTGATTTGTTACTACAATAAGTAAAAATTTACCTTGTAAAAGTTTTAAACCATCTACAACTTTTGGTAATATAACCAGATCTTCTATTTTATACGTATATCCTTTATCTTCATTTAAAGTTCCATCTCTATCTAAAAAAACTGCTTTCTTTTTAGAACTAAATAAATATTCCTCAACTAAATCACATAGTATATGACCGATAGTAATATGAGCTTCTTGAATATGAGGTGTCATATGAAAGGGAACCGTTATATTTATATCAGAAATTCTCGCCATCTCCCCTCCATCTCTTCCTGAAAGAGAAATTACTATGGCACCTAATTCCTTTGCTTTTTTCAGAGCTCTAACTACACTTGGAGAACTTCCAGAAGTGCTTATTCCTATAACCACATCTTTTTCCTGAACCATTGATTCCACTTGTCTTTCAAAGACCATATCATAGCCATAATCATTGGATATTGCGGTAATGATTGATGAATTAGTGGTTAAAGAGATAGCAGGAAGAGATTTTCTTTCTTTTAAAAATCTACCCACTAATTCTCCTGCAATATGCTGTGCATCTCCAGCACTTCCTCCATTTCCAAAGAGAATAACCTTTCTTTTATTCTCATAAGCGGAAACTATAGTTTTTGCAGATTTTTCGATTTCTTCTATAAGGGTTTCTTCTACAAGCTCTATGACCCTTTTATGTTCTCTCAATCTTGCTTTTATTCTATCCTCCATTATTTATCTCGCTCCTCCTTATAAATTCTCAATAAAGATTATATCAAAGGATGAATTTTAAAAAAATTTAATCTTTTTTTAATTGTTATTTAACATTTAAATTCTAAAATATAAAATGAAAAATAAGGAAAGGAGGTGACAAAAGAAAAAATTTTACAATCTTCATAATAAAAATATTTCTTCAGGGAGGGTATAAAATGCTTAAGAAAATATTTTTAATTCTAAGTTTGATTTTGATTCCAGTTTTTGCTCAGGTTACTCTTACAGGTGCAGGTGCCACCTTTCCATATCCTCTATATTCCCGTTGGTTTTATGATTTTGAAAAAGAAACAGGAATAAAAATAAACTATCAAGCGGTAGGAAGTGGTGCAGGAATTCAACAAATAAAAGCAGGCACTGTAGACTTTGGAGCAACCGATGCTCTTCTTACTGGAAAGGAACAGGAAGAGTCAGGACTAATTATGATACCAACTGTAGCAGGAGCAGTAGCAATAATTTATAATCTTCCAGGAATAGGAAAGGGATTAAAATTAACAAGAGAATTAATAGCGGATATCTATCTAGGAAAGGTAAAAAAATGGAGTGATCCTAAAATTACAGTGATAAATAAAGATTTAAAAATTCCTGATCTTCCTATAGTAGTTGTAAGAAGAGCGGATGCCAGTGGAACCACTGCAATATTTACAGAATTTCTATCTAAAGTAAGTCAAGAATGGAAAGAAAAAGTTGGTTCAGGAACCTCTGTTAATTGGCCTGTGGGAATAGGAGGAAGAGGAAACGCAG
Organism: Dictyoglomus sp.; assembly: GCA_025060475.1. Classification (NCBI taxonomy): domain Bacteria; kingdom Pseudomonadati; phylum Dictyoglomota; class Dictyoglomia; order Dictyoglomales; family Dictyoglomaceae; genus Dictyoglomus; species Dictyoglomus sp. The sequence goes on from JANXBZ010000001.1 coordinate 211,159, forward strand.
GAGTTGCAGGATATGTTCAAAATACGGTAGGAGCTATAGGATACGTGGAATTAGCTTATGCAGAGCAAAATAATATACCTTATGCTCAGATTAGAAATAAACTAAATAATTATGTTTATCCTACAATAGAAACTGTAAAATCTGCTGCAAGTTTTTACAAAATTCCAGAGGATTTTTATGTTTACATAGTTGACGCACCAGGAAGAAATAGTTATCCTATAGCAGGATATACTTTCTTACTTATAAGAAAGGAGCAAAAGGATCTAGAAAAAGCAAAAGCTTTAATAAAGTTTATTAAATGGGCCTATGAAAAAGGAGATAAATCTGCAGAAGAATTATTATATGTACCATTACCAGAAAGAGTTAAAAAAGAAGCCTTAAAGAGACTTAAATATTTAACATATATGGGGAAACCTATTGAATGAGGAGAAAAAATATAGGAGAAATTATATTTAAAAATTTAAGTCTTATTTGCAGTTTACTGATAATTATAACAGTAGGAGCAATATTCTATGAACTAATAATAGCAAGTATTCCCAGCATTAATAAGTTTGGATGGAAATTTTTGATAGAGACCATATGGGATCCTGTGGCAGAGCACTTTGGTGCTCTGCCATCCATTTATGGAACTTTAATTACATCTCTCATCGCTCTTATTTTAGGTTTTCCCATAAGCGTAGGAATTGCAATATTTCTTGCGGAAATTTGTCCCTATTATTTAAAACGACCTTTATCCTTTATAATTGAACTTTTAGGAGCAATACCGAGTATTATATATGGCATGTGGGGACTATTTACTCTCGCTCCTATATTACAATTAAAAGTAGGTCCCTTTTTAAATAAGTATTTAGGCTTTACTCCTCTCTTTCAAGGCTATCCTATGGGAGTAGGCTTTTTAACAGCTGGAATAGTTCTTGCTATTATGATTATTCCTACTATATCTTCTATATCAAGAGAAATTCTCCTTGCAGTCCCAAGAGAACAAAGAGAAGGAGCTTTAGCTCTTGGAATGACTCAATGGGAAATGATATGGAAAATAGTATTAGGAAATGCAAAATCAGGAATTTTAGCTGCAGGAATCTTAGGATTAGGAAGGGCCTTAGGAGAAACCATGGCGGTAACAATGGTTATTGGAAATTCTCCTCAAATTTCTTTATCTCTTTTTAGCCCTGGATATACTATCTCAAGCACCATTGCCAATGAATTTACAGAAGCGGTGGGAAAACTTCATTTGTCTACTTTAATAGAATTAGCATTAATACTTTTCTTTATAACTTTCTTTACCATTGCCTTTACTCGATATTTTATAATTAAAAGGATAGAGAGAAGATGAATTATAAGATAAGAAAGCTTATAAATAAAATAATGATTAGTATATGTTTTTTTTCCTTTCTCGTAGGAGCTTTCTTTCTTTTTTGGATTTTAGGAGATTTATTTATTAAAGGACTTTCCTCTATAAATTTAAGTTTATTTATCGAATTACCAAAACCTCCTGGTGTTCCTGGAGGTGGAGTTGCCAATGCAATTGTTGGATCTTTAATTTTAGCAATAATAGCAGGAATAATTGGAATTCCCATTGGAGTTTTGGCAGGAGTATATATAGTGGAATATGGAAATAATAAGTTAGCATGGTGGACAAGATTTATATCCGAAGTATTGAGTGGAATTCCTACTATAATTATTGGTGTTTTTATATACATATTAATAGTAGTTCCCATGAAAAGATTCTCTGCATTAGCAGGAGGAGTAGCTTTAAGTATTATTATGATACCAATTATTACAAAAGCTACAGAGGAGTCCTTAAAAATGGTCCCAAATTCGGTAAGAGAAGCAGCCTATGCTTTAGGAGCTCCAAAATGGAGAACAATAATAAAGGTAGTTATACCCTCAGGAAGTAGTGGTATAATAACAGGAATCATGGCCGCACTAGCAAGAGCTATGGGAGAAACTGCTCCCCTTTTATTCACTTCTCTTAATAATTCCTTTTGGAGTTTAAGATTAGATCAACCTATTGCCAGTTTGACGGTAACCATATATAATTATGCTACATCTCCCTATAAAGAATGGAAAAGTATAGCTTGGGCGTCTTCATTTGTATTGGCTATGATTGTTTTAATTTTAAATATTTTTGCTAAATATTATGCAAGAAGGAAAACTTATTCTTAAAGAAGAGGAAAAAACATTGGAAAAAATTAGAACAGAAAATTTTAATGCCTGGTTTGGTCCTATTCATGTTTTAAAAAATATAAATATATCAATAAAGAAAAATACTTTAACAGCAATTATTGGACCTTCTGGTTGTGGAAAAACAACTTTACTTAGATGTTTTAATCGTCTTCATGAATTAACTCCGGGAACTAAAATTGAAGGAAAAATATTTCTAGATAATTTAAATATTTACGACAACCATGTAGATCCTGTTTTAATTAGAAGAAAAATTGGAATGGTATTTCAAAGACCTAATCTTTTTTATAGCATGAATATATATGAAAATGTAATCTCAGGATATATCCTAAATCGAAGGCGCGTTTCTAAAGAAGAGTTAGATAATATCGTAGAAAAAAGTTTAAGACTTGCAGGAATATGGGACGAAATAAAGCATAGATTAAAAGACCATCCCTCAGAACTTTCTGGTGGACAACAACAAAGAGTCTGTATTGCAAGAGCTCTAGCAGTAGAACCTGAAGTTTTGTTAATGGATGAACCTACATCTGCATTAGATCCTATATCCACCTATAAGATTGAGGATACTATAAAATCTTTAAAAGAACATGTTACTATTATTATCGTAACCCACAATATGCAACAAGCGGCAAGAATTTCTGATGAGACTATTTTCATGTACCTAGGAGAAATTATTGAACATGGAAAAACATCGGAAATATTTACAAATCCGAAGAAAAAACTTACAGAAGATTATATTACCGGAAGATTTGGATAATTAGGGATGAAGTTCTTTTAATTCTCCTGTTTCCATATAATAAATTCTTTCTGCAACATTAGTTACGTGGTCAGCAATTCTTTCTAAATATCTTGCTATCATTAATAACTTAATATTTTGAGGCGCAGTTTGAGGAGCATTCTCAAGTTCTTCAACAATTTCATCATATATTCTTCTATAAGTATGATCTATTTCTTCGTCTTCTTCTACAACTTTTAATATGAAATCCACATCTCTTTTAACAAAGGCTTCTAAAGAATCATTTA